>JANYFS010000238.1 GCA_025359705.1 Deinococcales bacterium
TTTAGACTTCAATTTGTACCTTCCAGGAGGAAATAGATGATGCTAAAAAGAGTAGGGTTTTATAGGGAATTAAGACATGGGGATAGCAAGGGGGAGACGATACACAACCAATTGGATGATGACTTAGGCGATAACAAAGAACTAGTAATAAAATATTTATCTGGAGGAAATATTCTTGCTGCATCAGGAGTGGTAGGCGATTTTTTTAACCCTACGATTAAAGTAGGTGGATTGAGGATATTGACAGACGGTGTTTGGGTATGGCCTTCGGATCTTTCATACTACCTACAAAACTATTCGACCAAGTTGCCACAAGATTTCTTGCTCCATGTGGAATCAAACAATTGGGAAATACCCCTTCTTTCAGAAGAAGAGATAATAGCACTGATTCCTTACTCCTAGCAATTTCAGATTTGATTAAAAGAGCTAACCCCATCTAATCCCCTTCGAGCAATCCCCTTCCTTCAGCACTTGCTTTGCTACCTTTAACTCCACCACCTCGAGCATCGTTCCCAATCTGACCTTTGCTCCTCCCACGGGTCTTCCCCTTCCTCCACCCAATGCCTCGAGCCTACCTGATGCTTCCTCCTTCAAGCCTAGCTTGGGTTCTGTCGCTGCCAATACTCTAAATAGCACCAAACCCTCGAGCCTAAAACCTCAAGATTCTCTGACTCGAGCCTGCCAAGATAACCCCATTTATGGCCTCGAGGAACTGCGGGATTATGCCCTGCAAGCGGTACTCCAAGATGATTTCCAATCCCTACCTTTTGAAATTCAATCCCTTTCCCTCGAGGGTGGTTCTGGAAATAGAGGAGCGCTTGCGGATATGCCACCTCTCGAGTTGTTTGGTTTGGCTACCCAAGATTATTCTCCCAATACCCTCAATAACATTGCAATCAATTCTCACCATGCGATGCTCGAGTTGCAACATGCTATTAGTCCCAATTTCCCAGGCGCAGCTACAGGTGTAGCTCAAATCAGTGCTTTATTGAGTAATTTTTCGGGTGATAGGCGTATCCATACCACCGAATGGCTTATTGAAAATATTCGGATTGGAAGAATTCAACCTGCCGATTTAGTCTTGGCAGGTGCTTATATCGCTCGAGCGATACACGAAAATGGAAAAGTCAACTCTGATATGGCAGGTCACATCTTTGTAAAAGCGTTTGGGCCTTTACAAGCGAAGTGGACAGCGGATGGAGACCAAGTGATGGAACAGATGTTCTATCGAGGTATGCCCGTTTCGGGTTCATACATTGCCTCTCAAGAAGTCATCTATGGTGAAGACTATTTCAACTCAGATCACAAGTTGAGTTCTTGGGAACGAGCAGTCACAGGATTCTTTGGAGTGGTGGGTGTAGTCTCAGATGTTGGTCTCGCATTCGGAGCCGCTCGAGGTATTGGAGGGGTCGCTCGAGGGATTACCGATTACAATATTGTGCGTGGCACCATGACAGGGAGTATGCGTGTCAATGGAACTGCTGGGGCGATTAATGCACGGTTAGTTCCAAAACACGGGCCTATAATTCCAGCAGGCTTAACAAATAGACAGGTCAAAAATCTGCTTAAAACAGCATTGCGATCTTATATTCGGATGAAAAATACTGGAAACCCATCAACTATTTATGGAGTTTTGTTTGATCCGTTAACTAGGAAAACTTATTTCGGATACTCTGGAGAAATAATGCAAATTGATGCAAGTGTTCTAGGTAGGTTACCCTCTCGAGAGGCGTTTGTTGAAAGGTTTGGTGAAAGTCAACGATCATGGGGTTGGCGAGGTGAGTGTTTTGAGTGTCGTGGAGTTACTCGAGCAATTTCAGATGGCGTTCCAGCAACAGAAATTGACCGTCTTCAAGTATACGCAGTACACTGGATAAATGAAGATTTAGAAGCCATCGGGTTATGCAGCGTATGTCAGTTGACATTTCCTTACAATAAGATGGTGAAATAGGAGGCTTGTAGCATGATGTACATTTCCGAAAAAAACCAAGCACACATAAATCGATTGAGAAGAACAGCATTCTACCATGATGATATTGATTATATTGTGAAGTGCTATGAGGCAAAAGGCTTTTCAGTTAGTGAAGATTTATTCGACTTGTTTGAATATATTTTTACTATTAGAGATATTTTTTATAAAGAAAAGTATGATGAATATGAAGAGAGATTTCGATTTGACTTTCGGTGGGCATTGCAGAGATGTTCATATTCATCAATAGCAAAAACAAGACAAATAATTGGTAAGGAAATATTACCAATTGGTACCTGTTATTATGAGGGAGTACTATTATTTATCGATAATGATGGGGCTTTGTATTTTTCGTATACAGATATTAAGAAATTAGGTAATAATTTTGATGAATCTTTTAGCAATTTATTCACTAATATAGAATTAGAATCTTATACATATAATTAGCAACTAATTGTGTATGTGATTAGCGACCTCTCGAGGGGTGGACTGAACAGATGAGCGGGTAGGGGTGTGTTGCCTTAACTAGGTAACTGATGTTACGCACCTAGAGCGTGCATTGAACCCGTTTGAAGTTTTGCAGTTAAATTCAGCTTAAGACATAATAGGTTATGACTCGTCGCCCCTATCCCAGTGATCTTGATGATGACACTTTGTTCTTCATAATTCCTTATCTCCTACTTAGTCCAGAAAATGCAGGACAGCGAAAATATTCGATTCGGGAAGTCCTGAATGCCCTATTTTATGTCACTCGAACTGGGGTTCAATGGCGTTACCTTCCTCATGACTTTCCCCCTCCTGAAGTGGTTCGCCAGCAAGCACAACGTTGGCATGAAGCAGGCTGCTTTGAGATGATCCTTCACGAATGCGTATGTTATCTCGAGTTGAACACGGACGAACTGCACAACCTACTGCGGTAATTACCCTACGCCGCACCCTGCAAAGTACCCCAGAAAGTGGATATCGTGCGGGATATGATGGCGCAAAGAAAAAGAACGGAACGAAAATACACGTTGTAGTCGATACTTTAGGACATTTACTGGCATTACTGGCTACACCTGCCAATGAACAAGATCGCGCTCAAGTGCATGAACTCTGTTTGCAGGTGCAAGAAGTAACAGGGGTGAACGTCGAAGTCGCCTTTGTAGACCAAGGATATACAGGAGAGAAAACGGCGTTGGAGGCTGTTAAAGCTGGAGTAGAACTCAAAGTCGTAAAGCGTCCGCAAGGAACCAAAGGGTTTATCATGTTGCCCAAAAGGTGGGTGGTAGAACGTTCTTTGAGCTGGATGTCTCGAGTTCGTCGTCTAGGACGCGATCTCGAGCGACTTGCATCAACCTTGATTGGATTTCATTGGGTTGCTTTTTGTATTCTGCTCTCAAACAAATTGTTTAATCAAACTTAGATCGGGTTCAATGCACGCTCTAAGCTAACACTTGAAGAACAAGCCGCCTACGCTCATAAACGAGCCGTAGAACTTCAATCAGCGCTTCCTAGTGGATCTCAAGGTCGTATTACAATGGGAGTTGCTGTAGCTAAAGATCCTAACGGCAGGATTGTTACATTAATAGGAACTAGTGAGCCAAACGGCTACTTAAGGTCTGGAGTAAGGCCTCTAATTGGACAGAGTGATATTGTGGTATCGTTTCCCGGACATGCCGAAGATTCTATTGTAAAATGAGGTCTCGAAAATAATTACAAAATACTTGCTGTTGGAGCAGGACGGCCAGTTTGCCCCGCTTGTGTACAATCAATAGTTGATGTTGGAGCTATTACAGTAAGCCCATTAAGGAAATAATATGACAAATTTGCCTTCAACACAATTCAAAATTCAAAAAATTTTATTGGGGCTTGATGAAAATCAATTGCGACACATTGCCTATAAAGCTTCAGAGATCGCTGTTCAAGAAGTTTTCTTAGAAACTGATGTTACGCACCTAGAAAATTCAA
>JANYFS010000239.1 GCA_025359705.1 Deinococcales bacterium
CAAATGTCACCCAAGCCGAAGAAGTATTTGCCACCGCAGTTGATTAAAGCAATTAATATAAGCAGTTCATATAAGCAGTTCATATAAGCAGTTCATATAAGCAATTAATATAAGCAGTTCATATAAAACAAGTTCAAACCAATCCTCCTCCGCTCGAGCTAAGTTGTGGGAGGATTGGTTTGAATGCTTGCAATGAATACCAAGTGATGAATACCGAATTCAGTTCATTCGCGGAAATGATTTCCATCAAATGATTTCCATCAGGGTTTTGGATTGCCACACCATTGCCCCTCGAGACCTCAAGCGCTTTTTACCAAAGCTAAACCTTAGCCCTGTACCCTTTACCCATGCGCGTTATGGTTCTTCAAACTCCTCCCCAAAAATCCCCTCGAGTGTGGCCTTGGGTTGTACTGCTCTGGAATTTGGGAATTTTCTTTGTACTGGCTTTAATGGTGAAATACCATCCTATTTTTGCTTGGGAAAAAAACTTCCTGCTCGAGCTGCACAGGTATTCCACCCCTTTTTTAGATACCTCGAGCGTATTTTTGACCAATCTGGGAAGTGCGCCTGTAGTCTGTGTAGCAATGGCTTTGGTACTGGCAGCGGTGGCCCTGCAAAAACAACTGGCTCGAGCGGTGTTTTGGGGGATCACTTTTGGCGGAGCAGTGCTGCTCAATCCTTTACTGAAATTTATTTTTCAACGCAACCGCCCGCACCTATGGAACACCCTGATTCCCGAAAATGATTGGGGTTTTCCCAGTGGGCATACAATGGGTTGCGTGGCCCTCATTTGCTGCCTGATTTTGCTGCTTCCCGCAGGTCGTCCGCGCCTTTGGGTCGCGCTGGTAGGTCTTCCCTTTGCGGTTTTGGTCGGTGTCTCGAGGCTATATTTGGGGGTACATTTCCCCAGCGATGTGCTGGCGGGTTGGGCAGTGGTATTGGCTTGGGTTTCAATGATGATGCTGGTCAAAAATCGGCTCGAGCGGGGTGGGGTAAATCTGTAGTACCTCCTCAGCCCTAGTGGAATGACAAAAATTACGCTCAAAAGCTATCCACTCTCAGCAAGCAGCCTGTCTCGAGAGCGACCAAGATGACAAAAGGTGTGCGTTTTTTGTGCTAATTAGGTACAAGATTTGTAACCTCTTCTACTAAAATTTAAGAAAATTTAAAAAAATCTAAGAAACCTCGTGGTGTTCTTACCCTCAAGACTGCTTGGCTTGGGTATACTCGAGCAGTGGATCTACACGCATTTATGGATGAGTTCAAAAGTGAAGCCCTAGAACACCTCGAGCGCATCGATCAAGGCTTGCTGCTACTGGAACAAAACCCTCAAAACCTCGAGCAAGTGCGGAATCTTTTCCTCTCGGCCCATACCATCAAGGGCGGCGCGGCAATGCTTAGTTTGACCGCGATCAAGGAGATTACCCATGCCTTCGAGGATATTTTGGATGCTTTGCGCCAAGGCAAATACGTAGCAGATCCATCCACCATTACTTTGCTACTCCAGACTGCGGATCTATTGCGCCTGGTGGTGACTCGAGTTCCGCTCGAGCCTACCGATCAAGAAAAGGCGTGGGGTAAACATTTGCGGTTATGGCCTAATATTCCTAATATTCCCCATACAATAAAGTCGGAACCCGTATCTAAACTGCAAAACATTGTAAATAGTGTAGATAATAGTGTGCCAGATAATAGCATACTAAATAACACTGTACCAGATGATTATGTTTTGGATCACGCTTCACTCGAGCCATCCGTCGCATCACAACCTCAAGACCTAACCATTCCCAACCTTCCCAATGCTGGCACTACTTTATCTACCAACAAACATGCGCTACTTCTCGAGCCTTCACCTACCGCCCAGTTGTGGCTAAGTTGGCAGCTCGAGCAGGCAGGATTTACCGTAATCCCATGTGAACACCTCGAGCAAGCTCAAAAAGCGTGTTCAGGACAAACTTTTGACTTGGTGATTGCGGCTTGGGAACCCCACGGTTTACAGCCCCAAGATTGGCTGGGAACCCTCGAGAGCCAGGTACTTTTAACGGCATTGGTTCCACCCCCCTTTACCAGCCCTTTAACCCTCTCAAAAGGCTCTTGGAGCCATCCAGAACTGCTCAAGTGGCTACATCTTTCGCAAAACACCACACTCAGGATCGCATGATTATTTTTAACATGGCACAAGTTCAAAACAGCCACATCACATCCATGCGAGACACGAAAAGGTTGAGATCGCGTTGAAATTATGATTTTGGTAGTGGATGACAGTCGGCTGATGCGAACCATGCTTTGCGCGTTACTCGAGCGAGTGGGTGCTTACAACATCATTCCCCTCGAGTCTGGAGCGCATTTGCTGGATTTTTTGGCGGAACCTTCGTTGCGACCCCAGGTCAAACTGATCCTGATTGACCTGATGATGCCCGACCTAAATGGGATTCAGACCATCGCCATCATCCGCACTTGGTTTGAGATGCAAGAAACCCCCATCATTATGATCACTGCCGATAGTGATATTGCCAGCCTCAGCGCCGCTTTTGAAACAGGAGCCTCGGATTTTATCCGCAAACCCCCCGAAGAAGTCGAATTTTTGGCGCGGGTACGGGGGGCATTACGGCTCAGTCAACTTCTCGAGCAACGCAACCAGCGTGAACAGGAATTGGCAGAACTCAAAAATCAACTCGAGCGGATCAGCAACCAAGATGCCCTGACGGGAATTGCCAATCGCCGTTACTTTAATGAATGTGTGCGGCAGCTTGAGCCGAATACACCCTTTGCCCTAATACTGCTGGACATCGACCACTTCAAAACCTACAACGACCATTTTGGACACCCTCAAGGGGATGATTGCCTGCGTGAAGTGGCTCAATTTGTATGTGATTAGCGACCCCTCGAGGGTTGGGTTGGGCAGATCAGCGGGTAGACACTCGAGGAAAGAATGGGTAGGGTTTGGGAATGAAAGCGGACGAGCCAGACACCCAGGGCAAACGCACTAACATTCTTTGTCCCAGACGCAAAACGTTATTCCAATCGTCGATTTTACACGATATTCTTTGCACCTAAATTCGCTCACAATG
>JANYFS010000260.1 GCA_025359705.1 Deinococcales bacterium
CCAATGTGCATGATGAGGTGAGTAATATCCATTTTTTAAACAGTGAATCCTCGAGGCCCGTACAACCTGGGGAGTGGTGGTACTTTGGAAATATATCCTCACCCTCGAGCGAAGTAAGCAAGGTGGACGAATACCTACCCACTTTTGATGGCTATCCAGATACCCTCTCAAGTTGCCCTTAAATCTTAAATCCCCCCTCGAGTGTGTTGGAATACAGTCCCCCTCGATGGGATTTCTCTTTCTCTCGAGGGGAAAGAGCTTTACAAATGAGGTTAAAACAATGTAGTAGATTCTCTGATTCTTCTTCGCTGGACAACACCCCCATCCACACGGTATTCTGCGGGGATGCTCGAGGCTCCCGCCCAACCTACACCCCCCACCTTCCAAAGTGATCCTTTGGCTTTTTTGACCCAACTTGGCGACGGTCAAGATCACCTTTTTTTCCCGCTGGGCCGCTACGAAAGCCTGCTGATCAATAGCCCTTCGCTGATCAATTGGCTGTTTACCAGCCGCTCGGTAGGGCGGGGCAGATTCTTCAAATTGTTTGCGCGGTTCATTGGCAATGGCCTGCTGGCCTCCGAAGGCGAACCCCACCTGAAAATCCGTCGGGTGATGCAAACCGCGTTCACCCGCGAAACCTTGCCCATTTTTATGCGGGTGATGGCGGAAGAAACCAAGGTACAGCTTGAGCAGTGGCCCACCAACACCCCGCTAGATTTGCTCTCGAGGCTAAACCGCTTGTCGTACCGCGTGAGCGCTAGGGTCATCTTTGGCATGGATCAGATTTTCCGTGACGAAGAAGGCTTGGCGGAGGTGATCAACGCGGGTTCGGGCTTTTTGATGGGCCGCGCCCCCGATAAACCCCTCGAGCTGGTGCCACACAAAGGCCGCCGCTATCACCCCTTGGTGATGGAAGCCCTCGAGTACATTTTTGACCACTGGCAACCCACCCCGATTGTGCGGGTATTGCAAGGCTTGGACGAGCAAGAGCGCTACGACCAGACCCTCACCCTGCTGTTTGCCAGCCTCGAGACCAGTGCTGCTTCGATTACCTATTTGTTTTATATGCTGGGGCAACACCCCCAGATCCAAAGCAAGCTCGAGCAAGAAGTGCGGAGCCACACGCCTTTTTCGGTACACGATATTTTTCGGATGCCCTATTTGCAGCACACCGTCAGCGAAACCCTGCGGATGTTTCCCGTGGGTGGCTGGTTCAACACCCGCGAAGCCCTCGAGGACACCGAAATTGAAGGAATCGTGCTAAAAAAAGGTACGCCCATCGTGGCAAGTTCTTGGATCACCCACCGCGATGCCCGTTTTTTCCCCAACCCGCTCGAGTTCCGCCCAGAAAGGTTTTTTACTGCTGCCACTAGGGGAACCTATTTTCCTTTTGGCGGCGGGGTTCACCTCTGTTTGGGAAGCTCGCTGGGGCTGAACCAAGCGGCCTATTTGACGGGTGCGATCCTCTCCAAATTTGACCTCGAGTTTGAACCCGACAACTTACTCACCCCACAAATCACGTTGTCGCTGACCCCAATGGGGAAAATGGGCGCTCGAGTGAAGTTAGCGGCGGACTAAAACATCATTTCCCCTCGAGCCAAGCCTTACCAATCACCTCGAGCAGAGGGTTTGCGGGGGTTTTGCCTGCAAAATAGCCCTGGTTGATGTTCCAAATAATCACCCCGCCCAGCCCTTTGGCTTTAGAAAATGCCGCTTTCTCGAGGATGGATTGTTCATCTTCGTAGGAAATATAACCACATTTGGCAGGCCCACTGGCTTTGTTAAAACTGAGATACGGTACGCGGGCGGTTGTGTCCCATTTGCGGGTTCCCAAGGGCAAATAGGTATTCACAATATTGGTATAGCTGATGTCGCCGTCGTCGGCAATAATGCTCGAGCCAGTGGGGGAGCGGCCTATGGTGTCCTCGAGCGGGCCTGTGGCGGGGGGGCTGTAGCACAGGCCGTAAAATCCAATACCCAAACCTAATTTGCTAGCGGGAATGCCTGCATCCAAAAAGCCTTTTAGTGCAAAATCAATCGAGGTGGGCGCGGCGGAATCGCTGGAATAGAGCGGCGAACTGTGCCAGGTTTTCCAGCCGTCATAGGCTCCAGACATGCCGTAGGTCATCAGGTTGAGCTGATCCAGAAGCGGCGCGAGTTTCTTGTAAAAACTCTGGTTTGTGGGAAAGTTGGAATTGCCGATGCCGTCGGCGGGAAAGGTCAAAATGGCTTTGGGTAGGGCCGTGCGAAGATCTGCGGTCAACTCGTACAGGACGGGTTGCTGGGCCACGGTCAGCGGCTCCCAATCCAGATCCAAACCATCAAATCCCTCGAGCTGAACCAGTTTTTTTAGATTTGCAATGAAGGTCGCTCGAGCCGCACCACTCGAGGCCAGCAACCACTGCGGGCCAGTGTCGGAGCCGCCGATCATGGCGATGGCTTTGCGCCCATTCGCGTGGGCGGCCTTTACAATTGCGGCGCGTTCGGTGGCATTAAAGGCGATGTCATAATTCAAACTGCCGTCGGACTTGGGCAGAATCACCCCCACGGCAAGGTGGGTCAGGTTTTTCCAATCGATGGCACTGATCGGCAAACTGTTGTTGAGATACCCCACGTAATAGCCCATCACCCAGCTCGAGGAGGTCATGGGGGTTGTGGGAGTTGTAGGGGTGGTGCTTTTGGCGGCTTCACAGCTCGAGAGCAATAACATACTCGAGGCCAGCAGTAGGATGGCGCTTTTCATAGAATTAGCCTAATCCCTTTTGGCTCGAGCGGTTCGCACTTACCTTGAGTCTTTTCTCATGTGTAGCTTTTATGCACCCAAAACCTGACAGCTCGAGCAAAAGTGCGTGCCACGCCCACCCAACCAGATTTTCTCGAGGGGAGTGCCGCACACCACACACGGCTGACCCTCGCGGGCATAAACCCGATGCTCGAGCTGAAAATATCCTGTTTGCCCATCGAGCTGCTGATAGGTTTTGTCGGACAAGGTGGAGCCGCCCACCTCCACCGCCCTTGTCAGAACTTGGATAATTGCAGCGTGTAGTTTGGTGGCTTGCTCCTTTGAGAGCCGCACACTTTGCGGATGGATTTTTGCCAAAAACAGCGCTTCATCCACATAAATATTGCCCAAACCCGCCACGGGTTTTTGCGACAGCAACCACGGCTTGACCGTGCCACAGCTCGAGGCCGCATCCACAAAATCTGCCAAATCAAAATCGCTCGAGAGCGGTTCTGGCCCCATGCCGTGTAGCGTGGGCATACTCGAGTAATCGCCTGCCGCCACCACAATCCATTTGCCAAAGCGCCTCGAGTCTTGAAAATACAAGGTGCCTTGCTCGGTGGTCACGGTCACACGAGTGTGCGAACTGCCCTCGAACCGAAAACCGCCCGTCATCCCCAAATGCACAATCAACTCGAGCTTGTCCCCCTCGAATATAGCAATCAAATATTTCCCCCGCCGCTCGAGCCGTTTTACTTTTTTGCCCAAGGCCAAATCCAAATTTTGATAGCGACTCGAGGGATCATAAACCAAAGATTTCAGGGTTTGCCCCTCGAGGTAGGGGGCGATCATGCGGCGGGTGGTTTCGACTTCGGGCAGTTCGGGCATGGCCCTATTTTACCCTTCAAACTTAGGCTTCAAATTCCACCAATCCCACTTTCAAGGCATACAGCGCCGCCTGAGTGCGGGATTTCAAACCCAGCTTAGACAACAGGCTCGAGACGTGGGTTTTGACAGTGGGTTCTTCTACACCCAGCGCTCGAGCGATCATTTTGTTGGCAAAACCGCCCGCAATCAGGCACAAAATTTCGGTTTCTCGAGGGGTCAGGCTTTCGCTGGAGTGGCTGGGGGTGCGTACTTCCCGTGTCAAACGCTTGGCGGCCTCGGGGCTGAGCCGCACTTCGCCGCGACCTGCCGCATAGATGGCCTCGACCAGTTCGTCGGCGCGGGTATCTTTGAGCAAATACCCCGAAGCCCCCGCTTGCATGGCACCAATCACTTTGGCATCTTCCAGCACGCTAGTTACGGCAATAATTTCGGTATCGGGGAATTGGGTTTTGATCTCCCGAATGGCGCTTACTCCGTCCATAATCGGCATCACCAAATCCATCAAAATCACGTCGGGCAGCAGTGTGCGGGTCAGCTCGAGCGCCTCGAGTCCATTGCTGGCTTCGCCCACCACCAAAAGGGCCGCATCCAAAGCCAAAAACATTTTCAGACCTTGGCGCACCACAGCGTGATCATCGACCAGCAGCACCCGAATCACTGGGGTGTTGCTGGGGGCTGGCTCGAGTGGGGTTTCCATGATGGTTTCAGTATGGCAGGTTTTGGAGTTTAGATCCCTCATTCCACGCCTCATCCCAAAGGCTGAAGACACCCGCTGGGCAAGGGTTTAAGCTCGAGGCAAGCGAGGTTTTTATGAATACTCCCCACTATGCCAAGGCAACCCCACAACCCCCCTCGAGTGCATCCGAATCCCTTTGGCGCGACGCTTTTTTGCCCAGCACTTACCTGAACCTGTTGTATCTGTTTTTCAATTTTCCACTGGGCATTTTGTATTTTGTAGTGCTCGTAACCTTGCTGTCTTTGGGTTTGGGGCTGTCTGTCACCCTGTTGGGCATCCCTATTTTGATTAGCACGGTGGGTTTGATATGGGTTTTTGCCTGGCTCGAGCGCAAAATGGCGGTTGCGGTGTTGGGTTTAAAAGTATTGATTAAAACCCCCGTCTCACTCGAGCCTGAATCACAACCACACCCCAAACAAAGTCAGTGGACACGGTTGCTCGGCTACCTCCGCAACCCACAATTCTGGAGCAGTTTTGGTTATCTGTGGCTGAAGTTTCCGCTGGGCATTGCTTCGTTTGTGCTGGCAGTTTTGCTGCTGTCGGTCAGTGTTGCACTATTGGGCGCACCCGTGTTCTATCTGCTCTCGAGCCTAGAATCGCTGAATTGCTCGAGCCTGTGGTTTTTGCG
>JANYFS010000261.1 GCA_025359705.1 Deinococcales bacterium
CGCAAAAACAGCAAAATTTTGTTATTGGAAAGGTCGCCCTCGTTCTCATCCTCTTTGCCAAACAGTAGTTTGTAACCCGTATAGACCAAAAATGCCCCGAAGATGTACAAAATCCACTGAAACTCTTTGACCAATGTTGCGCCCAATCCAATGAAAATGGCCCGCATCACGATGGCTCCGAACACACCCCAAAACAGCACGCGGTGTTGGTACAGTGCAGGTACTTTGAAAAAAGTGAAGATCAAGACAAACACAAAGATATTATCAATCGAGAGGGATTTTTCGATCAAATACCCCGTTAAAAACTCGACTCCTTTTTGACCGCGCAAACTGGGGTCGGGCCAGAACAGATAAACGGCTAGGGCAAACAACAACGATAACGTAACCCAAACCCCCGACCAAATGGCAGCCTCTTTAACACTAACTTTATGGGCCTTCTTATGAAAAACCCCCAAATCTAGGGCCAACATACCCAATACCAATGCTATAAATGCTCCCCAAGTCCAAAGTGGTAGTTCCATGTGTAAGCTCCTTGTGCAGTGGCTCACTTCTGGGGCTAGGTCTGGGTTGTTGTGGTGTAGCTTGGCGATTCGCCAAAAACAAAACAGACCGAGACTTTCGCTTTAAGAAGCGGAAATCTCGGTCTGGCCCTTTTAAACTCGAGTCGGTCTGTGCTATAGACAGACGTAATGACGCACTCGAATCCTGCTTGTACGGGTGCAGGTGGGCTACTCCCCGAATTGCAAGAATGATAAAGGATAAATCAGTTCTCCTTTGTAGGGATACATACCAAATACAACTCAGGGATCTTTATATCTTTCTCGAGGATTTCTCATATATGGGGATACCGATGGTTAATTAAAACGTTTAACTTATTGGACTGGGTTTAGTTATTCCAAAATGAGCAGTAAAATGAGAGGTTGGGTCAGCTTGGCTGGGTTATTCTGAAGGCATGAAAAATTCCAAAACTTTGACGGTTTGTTTCGTGCTTTTCCCCTTTTTGATGCTGCCCGCTTCGGCCCTCGAGCTGAGAATTTACTCCACCTTCAGCGAATTTCGCACCCCTGTGACCCTAGAAAAACCCGAATACAACTTTGAATTGCCCTACGAATTGCTATCACAAATGGTGCCAGGAAGTTTGCGCCTCGAGGGGTTGCCTGTGCTTTCGCAAACCATGCGCCCAGTCAATAGGGTAGATTCTTGGAAACTTTTTGAGGGCAAGACCGTGATTTTGCGAGTAGGTGATAAAAGAATTCCTGTTAAATTGATCGACAGTGTAGGGGGTATTGTCCAAGAGGTAGATACAGGTGATTATCGTTATGGTGTCAAACAAGAAGACCTTTCATTTCCCAGTCTGTTTCCCAGCCAAAAAAATGTAAGTGAACATATTTTTCTTACTGAACGTGCGGGTCTTGGCACCCTCAGCTATCTTTCTCGAGCAGTGAGCTGGTCTCCACAATATACCCTCGAGGTGGATGCTCAGGGGAAAGCAGATTTGGAAAGTTGGGCGAGCATCAATAATAATACTTCGAGTGAAATAAAAATTGATAAAATAAAGTTGGTGGCGGGTAATGTAAAAATAAGCGAAGATTCATACACAAATGGATATAATTCGCGCAGCTCGATTTCTGGATTATTTGATGCAAGTCGCTCATTAAATTTGATGGTAAATATCAATCCGAATTCAACTGAAAATATCGGAACTTACATATTTGATGTCGATAGAGGCATTTCCATTCCCGCTGCATCAAAATACCTTCTTCCTTTTATTAAGCCCAAAATACAACTCGAACGCTTGATAAAAATTATTGAAACTACTGATAATAATAGGCCATATCTTTTTCAAAGCTCTGATAGGCCGGATCTTTACATTTTACAACCTCATCGAATTTATCGCATCTCGAGTGATGCTTTAATTCCTTTGGGTATGGTTACAATTCGGGAAAGTGGAATCGTGGTGGGCCAAACCTCCATTCCCGATACTGCTAAAACAGCTTTGGTGGATTTAGATATTGGCTTGGATTCTGGAATTATCAGCAGCCGCAAAAGAAGTAGGAATTTTAGGGAAAAGAAGGTGGAGACTTGTTATTATGGGTCTACTTCGCAATGCGATATGAATTACTATAATAATACGATTTCACTTAGTTTAATCACTGACCTTACGCGATTTAAAAACCAACGATTACTAACGAAAACGCAAGATTACAAACTCGAGGTTTTAGGACGGT
>JANYFS010000329.1 GCA_025359705.1 Deinococcales bacterium
TGGGAAAACTTCTAGGAAACTCTTGGGAAACGGTATTCCACTCGAGCTGATTGTAGGTGAAGTGTTTGAAAGTTGTATCAGCAGTACCCATACCACACCGCCCATAACTCCTCTAAACATAACTCCCATAAACAAATCACGGTTGGAAGGGGTCCCTCGAGTTAAACTGAAAGGTATGACTGAGGCTACCAAAACCAAAAACCTGAACTGGAACTCCAAAACCGTGACCCAAGGCGATCACCGCGCCCCCAACCGCGCCATGCTGCGGGCGGTGGGCTTTGGTGACGACGACTTTACCAAGCCGATCATTGGGGTGGCCCACGCCCAATCCAATATCACGCCGTGCAACAACGGACTCGGCAGCCTTGCAGATGCCATCACCGCCAGCATTCATGCGGCGGGTGGAATGCCGCAAATGTATGGCACCATCACGGTTTCGGATGGCATCAGCATGGGAACCGAAGGTATGAAATGCTCACTGGTCTCGAGGGAAGTGATCGCCGACAGCATCGAAACCGTCTCGAGGGGACAATCGCACGACGCAGTGATTGTAGTGGGCGGCTGCGATAAAAACATTCCTGGAGCGATGATCGGCATGGCACGTTTGAATATTCCTGCCATTTTTGTGTACGGCGGAACCATCAAACCTGGCAAGCACAACGGGGTGGATCTGACCATCATCAGCGTGTTTGAAGCGGTGGGCGCACACGGCGCGGGCAAAATGTCCGACGAAGACTTTCTGGCCATCGAGAAAAAAGCCTGCCCAGGCAACGGAAGCTGCGGCGGCATGTACACCGCCAATACCATGTCCAGCGCCTTTGAAGCCTTGGGGATGAGCCTGCCGTACAGCTCCACGATGGCAGCCGAAGACCTCGAGAAGCTCGAGAGTGCCGCCGATTCGGGCCGCGCCCTGATCAAACTGCTCGAGGAGGACATTCGCCCGCTGGACATCCTCACCAAAAAAGCCTTCGAGAACGCCATTACCGTGATTATGGCGGTGGGCGGCTCCACCAATGCGGTGTTGCACCTGATGGCAATTGCCCACGCCGCCAATGTGCCACTCGGCCTCGAGGACTTTGAAGCCATCCGCGAACGTACCCCGCTGTTTGCCGACCTGAAACCCAGCGGTAAATATGTGGCTACCGATTTGCATTTGGCAGGCGGCATTCCTTTGGTGATGAAAATGCTGCTCAAAGCGGGCCTGCTGCATGGTGATTGTATGACCGTGACTGGCAAAACCGTGGCCCAAAACCTGGCAAACGTTCCCGATGCACCCGATCCCAGCCAAGATGTGATTCACCCTTTCGACAAACCGCTTTATAAACAGGGCCACTTGGCAATTCTCAAGGGCAACATCGCCCCAGAAGGCTCGGTTGCCAAGATCTCGGGCCTGAAACAGATCAAAATTACCGGTCCCGCTCGAGTCTACGATTCGGAAGAAGAGTGCATGAGTGCCATCATGGACGACCAAATTCGGGCGGGTGACGTGCTGGTGATTCGCTACGAAGGGCCAAAAGGCGGCCCAGGAATGCGCGAAATGCTGGCTCCCACTTCGGCCATCATCGGCAAAGGTTTGGGCGACAGCGTGGGCCTGCTCACCGACGGGCGCTTTTCGGGCGGAACCTATGGCCTAGTGGTCGGTCATGTGGCTCCCGAAGCCTTTGTGGGCGGCCCGATAGCCCTGATCCATGAGGGCGACACCATCACCCTAGACGGCGAAGCCTGCGTGCTGCAAGTGCATGTCACCGACGAAGAACTCGAGCGTCGCCGCGCCCTGTGGGTGCAGCCCGAACCCCGCTACACGCGAGGGGTACTGGCAAAATATGCCAAATTGGTCTCGAGCGCTTCGGTAGGTGCGGTTACGGATTAAGGTTTAGGCTCGAGAGAAAATAAAATACCGCTCTGTTTTATAGTTCAGAGCGGTATTTTTATTGTTTTTGAATTTTGTTCTCGAGTTAGATTCTCGAGTTAGATTCTCGAGCCTATTTTTTAGTCAACTCGTTTTCAAATGCGGCCCGTACCTCATCGATATACGAACCCGCCACATCAGAATCTGGCCCCGTCACTACAATATAGGCCAAACTATGATCAGCAACACAGCGAATCAAAGCCACATAATCTTCTTGATCGCCGTAAACCGATTCTTTGATGATCTCAAAATTGCTGCTAAAACCCGCAGCTTTGATGGCAACAGCCGCCTTTTGCACACATTTAGCCTTACTCACACTGATCTCGAGCCAAGTGTTGGTGATCCCTGGGGTATCGGCTGTGGCGCTGCCCAAACCCAGCACCAAAGCCAAGCTCGCTAGCCAAGTCAACCCTGTGTTCTTCCGTTTCATGTTTTTTCTCCTTTAGACTTGCTAGAATAGCAAAAAAACGTGATCCATTCACGCCGATTTTCCTATTTTAAAGGAAATAAAAGGAAAAAAGTATGCCCCCGCAAAACCCAAAAATTCGTAACAAAAAATGGATCAAATATTTTTTGCTATTGCTGCTGCTGGTGGTGGTTGGTCTGAATGTATGGTTGGGCCTGTCAGCGCTGTTTGCGCTCTAAAGGGTGGTCTAAATTCGTTCTAAGTTCCTATTCAAGACGTGGAAGATTTCGAGCTTTGCGAGAATATCTAAAACATATCTGGGAGGAACTTAACCGCTTGTGATTTGAGTTGTGTAATTCTCATCAAGCCTGCTAGACAATTTAACCGCCTCGAGATAAACTTATACCAAGTTTAAATTTGTACCTAGAGTCAAACTCGAGCAGGATCAAGGAGATTTTATGACCGCTGTCGAAAATAAAAACGTGGAGAACAAAAAAATGGCTGTGGGTGGGATTTGGCTGATCGAAGAGACCGATCCTAAAAACATTTTTACCCCCGAGGACATGGACGGCGACTTGCGGATGATTGGGCAAGCCACCGAAGATTTTGTGAATAAAGAAATCATGCCCCAGATGAAGGCGCTCGAGGCCAAAGAGCCTGGGTTGGTGACAAAATTGCTGCGTAAAGCGGGGGAAATTGGCATTACAGCGGTGGAAATTCCCGAAGAATATGACGGCCTGGATTTGCCCAAGGCTGCGGGTATTTACATCAATGAAAAGCTGGCTCCTGCGGGGGGTTTTGGGGTGTCTTATGGGGCGCACCAATCGATTGGTAGCCTGCCTACAGTGTACTTTGGCACACCTGAGCAAAAGGCCAAGTACCTACCCAAACTGGCAAGCGCCGAGATGATCGCGGCTTACTGCCTGACCGAACCCTCGAGCGGATCGGACGCGCAATCTGCCAAGGCTACAGCGGTACTCAGCGAAGATGGCAAGCACTATATTTTGAACGGCACTAAAATGTGGATTACCAACGGCGGCATTGCCGACCTGTACACCATTTTTGCCCAAGTCAAAACCCCCGAGGGCAATAAGTTCAGCGCCTTTTTGGTGGAAAAAACCTACCCTGGCGTTTCTTTTGGGGCCGAAGAACACAAAATGGGGATCAAGTCTTCCAATACCTGTCAAGTGATTTTGCAAGATGTGCATGTTCCTGTGGAAAACCTGCTGGGCGGGGTGGGCATGGGCGCGAAAATCGCCTTTAACATTTTGAATGTGGGGCGTTACAAGATTGGGGCGGGTGGGGTAGGGATTGGCAAATATATTTTGGGGGTTTCCACCAAATATGCCCTCGAGCGGGAACAATTTGGGCAACCCATTGCCAACTTTGGGGCCATCCAAGAAAAACTCGCCACCATTGCCATTCACACCTATGCTTGCGAGTCGGCAATTTACCGTCTGGGCGGAGACATTGACGCAGCCATCTCGAGCGGTATGGACAAACTCAAGGCCATCGAGACCTACGCAGTGGAATGTTCGATCTTGAAAGTGATGGGTTCGGAATTGATGGATTATGCAGTGGACGAAGGGGTACAGATTCACGGGGGATACGGGTTCAGTGCCGAGTACGCCGTGGAGCAAGCCTACCGCGATAGCCGCATCAACCGTATTTTTGAAGGAACCAACGAAATCAACCGCCTGCTGATTCCTGGAACCCTGCTCAAACGGGCCATGAAAGGGGAAATCCCGCTGCTGCAAGCGGCTCAGAAGCTGCAAGCCGAACTGCTCGAGCCGAGTTTTGATGATGACATGAGTGATGCACCCCTGGCTGCCGAAGAAAAAGTGGTCAAGAATCTGAAAAAGCTGGCCCTGTTGATCTCGGGAACAGCGGTAATGAAGTACGGCCCAGCGGTGGATACCCGCCAAGAAATCATGATGCGGGTGGCGGATATTCTGATGCTGACCTACTGCGCCGAATCCGCCGTATTGCGTACCCGCAAACTGGGCAACCCCGAGCTGCAAGTGGAAATGACCCAGGTCTATGTCTATGAAGCCGCCGAGAAGTCGGCAATGGCTGCCAAAGAAGCCCTGAGCATGATCGTGACAGGCGACGATGCACGAGCAATGGGTGCAGCCCTGCGCCGCCTGACCAAAGTGGAAATGCTCAACACCATCCGCCTGCGCCGCCATGTTGCAAGTGCGGTTCTCGAGAGCCGTGGTTATCCTTCCCCCAAAGTCTGAATTTGAACTAAAGTGAAGTAATAGAGAACCCCCTCGAGCCTAATCACTCGAGGGGTTGAATTTTGGTCTAGCTACCAGATTTTATTTGCTAGGTTTCGGTGCGTAATAACGGAACTTGCCGCTATCATTCAGCATTCCCAGCATATAAAGCAATCCATCGTAATAGCGGTAATGGCCCGTGGGGATGGGGCGGTTCCAGAGGTTATCTACAAAGGCCCAACCTTTCAGGTTATCGCTGGGCAAAGCCAGAGCTGCGGTGGCAAGCATGGCGGTGTGGCCCGCTTCGTTGTTGCTGCCGATTCTTTCGCCCGTCAGTTTGTAGGTCGAGCCGTGGCTGGTCACGCCTTCGTTGTAGAAAAAGTCGATGGAGCGTGCAGATTGGGCCTGTTCCCAAGCATCCAATTTGAACCAAGCCCAGTCGATGGCAATATTCATGTGAATGCGGCGGGCATCGTAGAGGTAATTGCTGGCTCCAGGGTTAAATGAAACCGATTTGGGGGTGCCATCAAAATTGGCATAGTCGGGCATCAAACCCGTGGTGGGGTTGGCGGCGGTTTGCCAGAAGGCTCGAGCGGCAGAAGCGGCGCGTTTCCAGAAGCTGCGGTCTTTGTCGGCGGCAACTGCCCACAGCTCGAGGAAGGCGGGCAACATATAGCTGGGGTCGGTGTAGCCACTGGCATCTTTGTTGGCTACAAAGGTGATCAGGTTGTTTTTGCGGTTGAACAAATCGGTAGCATCACCACCTTGGGCATCTTTGCTGCGAGCGGTATCCAAAATGGCTTGGGCTTGGGCGCGGTAGTCGTAGATTCCTGCACCATTGCCCCAACGGGCCGAGGCCATAAACAGAGCGGTAATCAACCAAGCTTCGCCGTCCGAGGCGTTGTTGGCACAGCTTTTGGTTCCATCTGGGCGCACACTCCAACAAAAGTAGCCTTTGTGGTCGCCCTCTTTAAATTCCATATGGTTTTTGGTCCAGGTCCAAATCTTATCAAATACCTCTTTTTTACCCAACTGAACCGCAATCATCATGCCGTAGCTTTGACCTTCGGTTCGCACATCGTTGCTATCGAGTGCATAGATGTAGGCTTCTTTATCGCCGACGGTGAAATAGATTTTTTGGTTGTCGTCACCATTGGCGAACTGATTCCAAATCCCCTCGAGCTTGGCATCGATTTCGGCCTGGCTTTTACCCAATTCGGCAAATAAATTGCGATACACCCCCGTTTTGACCGAGGCGGCGGGTTCTTTGACAAAAATGGCGGGTTTAATCATTGCAGGAGGGGGTATAGCTACTAAGACACTGGGTTTAGGAATAGTGGCATTACCCACTTCGTAGAATAAGGCGCGACCAAACAAACTGGGGTTTTGGTAGGAATTATCGGATTTATCCGCTTTAGACCAGATCAACTTAACATTGCGGTCTGCTTCGGAAGCACCGTTGGCTTGGGCCTGAAAACCAATTTCGAGGCCGTGGGCTGCTTTGAGGTTCAGTTTTGCCAACGGAACCGAGGCTTCAAAACCCCAACCCGTATCGGTTTTGAACACAAAGCCCTTCAGGTCGATATTGGCATAGCCTTGCCCAAAGTGACGCGGCTTGGTGGGGTCGGTGTTGCCGATATCGGCGGGGCTGAAGGAAACCTGCACCATATTAGGGGCATAAATTTTGGCCCCAAAGTCGCTTGAGGGGTTGAGGTAAAACTCGAGGGAGTCTTCGTTCCACAAGTCGCCGCCGTGGGTTCCCGAGATTAGATTTTTATCCACCGAGGTCATTAGCACATAAAGGTTTTCTTTATCGGAAGCGAGCGAATAGGAAAAAGAACCATTTTCGGCAGGATCTTTGCTGAGTGCTGGCCCTTTGATTACTTTTTGCACAGGAACGCCCGCCCAATCGTCGGTTTTACC
>JANYFS010000348.1 GCA_025359705.1 Deinococcales bacterium
CAGCTCGAGCCATAGTGAAGCCATTGTCACCCGTTCGCTGCAAAATGCAGCCCGTTTCGAGGCCGAGGTGGACGCGGCAGTGGTCTATGTCAACGCCAGCACCCGCTTTACCGATGGTTTTGATTTCGGGTTCGGAGCTGAAATTGGCATCAGCACCCAAAAATTACACTCGAGGGGGCCGATGGGTTTGGCTCAAATGGTCAGTCACAAATATCAGGTTCGGGGGGAAGGGCAAATCCGCTAAGTAACTCCATCCCTCGAGCCAATCCCGCCCCCAATCCCGCACCTCCCAAATGAGACTCTAAACCCATGAAAAGAATCGTTGTCAAAATCGGCTCCTCGAGCCTAACCGATGCCCAAGCCCGAATCGACCCACCCAAAATGTGGGCTTTGGCACGGGCGATTTCCTCTATGAATGCCCAAGTTGCGGTAGTCTCGAGCGGGGCGGTGGCGGCGGGGCGGGGTGTGCTGGGCCGTGATAAACCCCGTACCCTGCCCGAAAAACAAGCCCTAGCCGCAGTGGGCCAAGTGGCCCTGATGCAAGAATGGGCGCGGGCTTTTGCACCCAAAGCAGTGGCCCAATTCCTGCTCTCCGCCGACGACATCCAAGACCGCACCCGCTTTGTTTCGGCAAAACACGCACTCGAGGCGGCTTTTAAACTGGGGGTCATCCCCATCATCAACGAAAATGACACCGTAGCCACCGCCGAACTGAAACTGGGCGACAACGATACCCTCTCGGCCTGGATCGCCTATCTGGTGGGGGCCGAGCAATTGATCTTGCTGACCGATGTGGAAGGGCTGTACACCGCCAATCCCTCGAGTGATCCCACCGCGCAGCGCATTGCGGTGGTGCAAGACATTGCCAGCGTGGAACATCTGGCAGGGGGTGCGGGCAGCTCGAGGGGGACGGGTGGGATGCACACCAAACTGCGAGCGGCCCGTATTGCCCAAGATGCGGGCATCGAAACGGTGATTGTGGGTGGCGGTGGCCTGGGCCTCGAGCGCTGGCTGGGCGGCGCGGACACGGGAACCCGCTTTGTGGCAGGCAAGCCTGATGCCAAATCTGCTGCCAAGCGGGGCTGGATGCTGCACCAACCCACCAAAGGGCAATTGCTGGTCGATGCGGGGGCCATTCGTGCGCTCGAGGGGGGCCGTTCTTTGTTGCCTAGCGGGGTTAAGCAGGTGCAAGGGGACTTTGCCTTCGGGGATCTGTTGGGTATCGTCCTCGAGTCGGCTCCAGAGCGGGTGCTTGCCAAAGGAATCAGCAATTTCAGCTCGAGAGAACTGTCTTTGATTCGCGGAATCCACTCTGACCAGATCGAAGCCCAACTGGGCTACAAAGACTATGACGAAGTGATTCACCGCAATAACCTTGTGCTGCTCGAGGTTTAAAGAGTTGTGGGTATCGGGGCATGTTGGGCATAATGGCTTATGGGAGATTTTTGGCCTCAAAAGTGGTTGACAAATATTCAGCTCCTCTATATACTTTTCTACGCGTCTGAGAGAAACTCTTATTGTTCCCTCGAGCGTGCAAGAAACCCTAACATATTGTGGAGGGTTGGCCGAGCGGTTGAAGGCAGCAGTCTTGAAAACTGCCGTAGGTGTGAGCTTACCGAGAGTTCGAATCTCTCACCCTCCGCCAAATTTGCGCCAAATCTATCAAACGGCGTGCTAGTGTTGTATAGGGTTTGTTTTACGGTTTAGAGAGGTGGGTGAGTGGCTGAAACCATGGTCCTGCTAAGACCACGTAGGGTAACCTACCGAGAGTTCGAATCTCTCCCTCTCTGCCAAAGTTTTACCCAAGCAGTTTGTAAGGTAGTTTTGTAAGGTAGTTGTTTTTTGAGTATGTGCAAGTGTGGACTCGTAGCTCAGCTGGATAGAGCGTCTGACTACGGATCAGAAGGCCAGGGGTTCGAATCCCTTCGGGTCCACCAAATTAAAACCCCGTGTTGAGCGGGGTTTTTTCATTTCTATTTCATAAAAATCAGTAGAAAAGAAAGTGTACAGAAAGGCCACCGACAAAACCACCGACAAGATCACGGACAGGCTTAAATCATGCCTCGAGGCGGCTCATCCCCTCGAGAAATCTTTTCTGATCGAGAACTTACCTAAATCTGGCACGGGCTTGATACCCTGAGTGCAGAATGTGCATCTGTAGGTGCATCTGTTAGGTGAGTCTTTAGGTGCGTCTGGTTCCCTCGAGGGGAAGCCCAATTTCAAAAACAACCCACCAAAATCGCGTAAAAAATCTCGTAAAAATTGTATAAGGGCGGGTTTAAAACTCAGCCAATTACAGCTCGAGGGTGAATGCTTGAACTTATGAGATAAGTCGATTCTGGTCTAAAACTCGAGGGATAACATGAGGGATAACATTATGTTGCGTTCGAGACCGTAAAAAAAACAAATCAAATCTTTGCTAGAGGTTGCATCCCCATGAAACAGTTCAAGATAAATTCCATCACACACCTCGTCACGGCACTCACCGTTTCCCTACTCTCGAGTTCAATCTCCAGCGCGGCCCCCAAAGTGGCGGTGGTACTCAGTGGCGGCGGGGCCAAAGGTGCGGCGCATATTGGGGTGCTGCGGGCGCTCGAGGAGGCGGGGGTTCCCATCGACGAGATTGCTGGGACTTCGGCGGGGGCCATTGTGGGCGGGCTGTATGCTTCGGGTTTTGATGTGGATACCCTCGAGGATGTGATTTCCAACCTGAAGGCCAGCGATTCGGGGGAACTGTTGATTCCCTTTGAAGGCGGTCTGCTGGACGCAGATCCCCTCGAGCATCTGCTGGACAATGTCTTGCAAAACCGTAACCTCGAGGATACCCGTTTACCCTTTCGCATTGCCGTCACCGAATTGGGCAGCAACAAAATGCGCCAGCTCAAAATGGGATCACTTGCCAAGGCCATTCACGCTTCGATGGCGATTCAGGGCTTGTTTTATCCTGTGCAAATTGGCAATAAATACTATTTCGATGGGGGTTTTCGGGCTACCATTCCAGCGGGTTTAGCCAAAAGCAGTGGGGCGGATTATGTGATTGGCTCGGCTTTTGCGGGTTCCATCGCCTATGATCCGCGCAATGTGATTGTAAATTTGCTGAATATCAATATCTATACCCAACAAGAACTCAACCGCGAGCAGGCCAGTGCCGCGGACCGTATTGTGCGCTCTCAAGTCAGCAATGATGAGTTTTTCTCCTTCGAGGAAGCCAGACGTTTTGCCCAACTGGGCTACGAAGCCACCCAAAAAATGCTGCCACAGATCTTGGCGGACTTGCAGGCCAAAGGGATTCCACTGCATACCGACAAAACCTATAACAAAGGTCAGCCGATCAACATCGGTTGGCAAGAGCGAATGCGGGCGGGGCGCACCGAAAATGTGCTGCGAAGCAAGCCACTGAATTTTGCCCTCGAGCTGGATTTAGACCCCAACCCGTATTTCGGCGACGCTCGAGCCAGCCTGTATGGAAACCAAGGGTTATGGCATTTCGGGGTGCGGGCGCAAAACGGTTTTTTGGGGGATACTCGAGTGGCCCTTGGTTACGCCCACACCCTCGAGGACAACTTTTTGGCGGATCTGCGGCTGGAATATCGTCCCGATCAAGCCAGTATGTTTTATGTCAAATCGGTTTATGACACTCGAGCGGGGCAGTTTTCGGGCAGTTTGGGTGGAACGTGGCACTGGGACGATTTTGAAGGAGACCGTTTGAACGTGGGGGTGGCCTTGCATTTCCCTGATGCGGCTTTGGAACATACCGCCCTCGAGCTAAATGCCCGCTACCGCATTCCCCAATTCTCTGCCACTGCCGATCTCTACACCCCTGTGACCTTAGACTATCTACGAACTTCGTTGGATCTGCGTGGAACCTTGCCGCTCAGCCGCGAATTCAAAGTCCACGCCAGGGGCTTTGCGGGCTATGCTAGCGATACCAACCCCGTTTCCCAGCAGTTTAGCCTCAGTTCTAACGCGGGTTTGCGGGGTTACTCGAGCGATCTGCTTTTAGACAAAAGTATTGCAATAGGAAACCTCGAGCTGGCTTGGGAATCTCCACAAAACATCGCTTTGCTCGTGGCTTCATTGCACCCATCCATTTGGACTTTTGCCGATGTGGGGTACACCCCCAAGCTGGGCCACCCTGCCTTTGGTGTGGGGGTGGGCGCGGGAATCGAAGGTTCTTTGGTTGGGTTCTTCCCAGTGCATTTGGGCCTAGATCTGGGCTACGGCCTCGAGCACAATACCTGGCAGGTGGCCCTACGTACCAAAATGCTGTTCCCATGATTTAAATTGCCCTCGAGGGGAAAACTTCGCGCTTTAGAATAATGCCAGCATCGGTTGCATATCGTTTTTAGTTTGCTCTATTGCTTGTTTTTTCTGATAAGATATCGTTTTTTTAGATACCATGGATTTCTTGGGTAATTTTACGAGAATAACATCTTCGTTAGGTGATTGAGTTGCTGAATGAATGCTAGAAAAATTGACCATGTATTCTGCAATCCCTCGAGCGATAAATCGACTAAGGTTTATCGGAACTGCATTACCAATCATTTGCTCGAGATCAGTTTTGGTTCCAAAAAATTTAAAGTCTCGAGGGAATGTTTGTAAATAACTCCGCTCGAGTGTGGTGAGGGGGCGCACTTTAGTGAGGTCAATACCTTTGGGGTCACACGAATTGGGGATATAGGTTTTGGGAATAGGTCGATTGACCCCTCTGATTGTTGAACTTGGTTCGTCGATACTAAATATGGCCCTACGATTGTAATTTCTAGGATGACGGTAATAGAATTCTGTCTCGAGTGTTTCACCTAGATAGTCTCGAACCGTCATCGGGCTTTTGTCAAGATTTTTTTCAAGTATCTCAACCAGTTGATTATGATTATCATTTAGGTGTCCTATCAAGAAAAACCGAGTTCGAGATTGGGGAACCCCGCAATAGGCGGCATCCAGAATAATTGCGGTCAAGCCATAGCCGTTAATCTTAAATTGTTCGATGACATCGCTTATAATATGGCTCTTTTTTATTTGTTCTACGTTTTCCATCACAAACCAAGTGGGTTTAATTGCACATACAATGTTTGCAAAATGATACGTTAGATCGGCTCGGCCTTGGGTAAGGTCTCGCTTACCCGCACTCGAGAAATCTTGACAAGGTGGTCCACCCATGATTAAATCGGGCGATAAATTGGCAATTTTTTCAATTACGGTTGACTCGTCACTCAAGTCTTGCTTATAAACTGGGTGCGAAAAGTTTTTCTGGTAAACTTCAATTGCCGAATTCCAGTGGTCAAAAGCACCGATCACTTCAAAACCAGCGGCCTCAAACCCCAGAGACAGACCTCCGCAACCTGCGAACAAATCAACACACTTCATCTGAATAGCTCTGGAGAATTAAACAAAATGGCATCAAACCTTCTTTCTGGGCTGAGCATGTTTTGACCATCACCCAAAATAATATTTTTGATCTCATCTTTTTGGATTGCGGGTTCCAATAGTCTGGGGCATTGCATATATCTATTGGTGATATTCCCCGCCGAAGCGAAGGCTTTGTCATTTCTGGAATTGTAAGATAATAGATCAAAGATTTTCCTATGATTAAACCTGCCATTCAATTTGATCTCGTGTAACATTTTGAATAGCCAGATTGCTGTTCTGGTTTGCCTAGTAATGGTATTTGCATTGGCATTTTTATTTGAAATCTGCGAAATAAAATGAGCAAACCCAGCGTCGCTCCACGAAAAAACATCCAAACAACTTGTTGCCAGCTCTGGAGATTTCCCCTTGGTTTTCCAAATGGGTTGAATGAGAAATGAGCTTTGACTAGACTCGAGCGCTCGAGCAATATTTTCAATCGAATAAATAATTTTCTCGATGTTTTCTAAAACTATCTTGTGATCAGACCAATCTCCGATGGTCAAATCTGGAAGCAAGTCCCCTAAGCTATTTCCAATTTTTGCAGCGATGCTACAGGCCAAATAAACAACAGTATCAGGTCTAACTACAATTTCGCTTCCGTACAAATTCTCGCTCAGCTCACAAGTTGTATTGTCTGGAAGTGCAGTCAACTTTACTTCTAGTCCTGTTAAACATTCTCCAGATCCTACCCTTTGGATTACTAAATCTGTTCGGGGTAGGGTATTTACCACATATTTTTGATAAGGTGAATGTTGAGCTTCAAACGCAAAGTAAGTTTTATCACTTAGTGGATCAATACCAAAAATTTGGTCTATAGGTAATGTCTGGGGTGTAAATTTTCCATTGGACATGCAAAGATAGTTTGCGTCTAAGCCTCTCGAGAAAAGGTAACAGCATAATGCAGCAGGAAAGGAAGAATTAAACTGATTTTTACCCCACGTTTCCCGCAAAGTAAAGTCTCTATTGGTATTTTTAAGACCAAACAAACCTGGCTGTGATGTATTCATAAAACCTGTTCCCTAACGATAATCATATTCCTCGATGTTGTAATCTTTCACGAATGCCAGATCAAATGGGGTAATATGCCCTTGCTTTGCCATCCAAAAAGTCTCGTGTGGGCAACCAGATCAGTGGATTACGCTCCTCGATTTCGGGGGGTGGGCCGTAACGCACCAGGTTCATCACCTTGGCAAAAGGAATCCATTCTGCGCCTACCACATCGGGGTCGGTTGGATTGATGGTTCCGTTAAAATTGGCGTGGAAACGGGCAAAGTTGGCGTAGTGGTGGTAGGAGGTCATGGAGAGCATTTCCCCCTCGAGCAGACTGATGAACTCGAGGTTAGAGATATCCAGACCTGTCTCATCTTTGGTTTGGCGAATGGCTGCATCGGCAAGGGATTCGCCGTCTCTTGCTTTGCCGCCAGGTAAGCCCCAGAAGATGCTGCCGTCATCCATCTTTTCTGCGACCAACAGCAAGTGTTCGTTTTGAACCAGATAGACATGGGCGGCGCGTTTGAGGGGAATGGTTCTGGAGATGGGCATTATAGGGCTATCATAGCAAAGTGTGCCTCGAGCTTTACGGGTGAATCTAATCTTGCTGCCAAGCTTGGCGCATGGCCCTGCGGTTGTTTTCCGCACTGATCTCGAGGCGTTGTCTGATCCGCTCGAGCAGATAAGACAGCCGTTCTTCACGGGTACGTCTCGAGGCGACTTCCCAAGCCCGCAGGCTGCCCGCTGCCACAAAGCGCTGGCTGGCCCGAGTTAGGGCGGTATAGGCCAGATCTTTGGACAGCATAGTGTGGTGGCTGTCGTGCAATACCCCCACCACGATGGGCCATTCCGAACCTTGGGCGCGGTGGACAGTCAAGGCGTAACCCAGTTGCAAATTCCATAGCTCGGGGCCAGAAAGTTCCACCACATTGCCTTCAAAATCCACCTGCACTTTGCCGCCCGTTTGCTTGATCACCATGCCCAAAGTGCCGTTGAACACCTCGTTGTTGTAATCATTTTTGGTTTGTACCACCAAATCACCCTCACGGATTAGAACATCCCCCACTCGAGCGCCCTCACTGCCTGGGTTAAACATGGCTTGCAAGACTTCGTTGAGTAGGGCCACTCCCAGTGGCCCTTTTCGCATAGGAGTCAGCACCTGCACTTTGTGGGGGCCGCCCAATTCCGCAACCAAATGGGCCAGACGCTGTGCGCCGCCTTCCGCCTCGAGGGGAACCAAGCTCAGGCGCTGATCTTCAAAAAAGTCGGGGGCGTTGCCATTTTTAATAGCATGGGCCGCCCGAATGATCGGGCTGCCCGCCGCCTGGCGGTAAATCTCTTGCAGCCGCACGGTGGCAGCAATTTCGGTCAGGGTCACGAGGGGCATTCCCCAATCTACGGGGGGCAACTGATCCGCGTCGCCCACCAGCAAAACCCGCCCACCTGGGGGCAGTGCCTCCAGGAGATTGAGCAACAAGGCATCCCCGCACATCGAAACCTCGTCCACAATCACCAAATCACAAGAAAGTGGCTCGAGCGCCCCATATTTAAAACCCTGCCCACTAAACGACAACAAACGGTGAATGGTGCTGGCTGCCCGTCCGGTCATTTCGGATAGCCTGCGGGCAGCTTTGCCGGTGGGCGCACACAAGGCCACTTCGTCGCCCAAACTTTCCGCCAGATCCACTACGGCTTTGGTGGTGTAGCTTTTGCCGGTACCAGGCCCACCCGAAAGCACCACCAGGCGGTGATCCGCCAGCAAACGCAGCACCCTTGCCTGTTCTTCATTCAGCCCTGCCACCGCTTTTTTGCTGAGCAACCAAGGATTTTTGGGTTGGGTTTCTAGCAGCTCAAGAATATGATCGGCGAGTTTTTCTTCCACCCGCAGCACCCTTGGCAAATAGACCCGCTTATCCTCGAGCTTGAGCCGCCCCAACTCGAAGGCCCGCTCGAGCGCTTCATAGGCCAGGGTCAGCGGAACTTTGGTGTAATAGGCGATACCGCGCAAAACCCGCTCGAGGGGAAGGTAGCTATGCCCACCGCTTTGCTGGGCCTGTTGCAACGCATACACCGCCGCAGCGGTCAGGCGGCGCGGGTCGCTGTTGGAGATGCCCCGACTGGTTGCCAAGTGATCGGCGGTGATAAAGCCAATCCCTTCCACCTCGGTTAAGGCGTACAAATCGTCGGTCAGGGCTTGGGGAGCCGAAGATCCAAAGTGCCGCATGGCTTTTTGGGCCTGATGAATGGTCAGCCCCAAACTTTGCAGCGCGGTCAATACCCGCCGCTCG
Source organism: Deinococcales bacterium (assembly GCA_025359705.1). GTDB lineage: Bacteria > Deinococcota > Deinococci > Deinococcales > Deinococcaceae > JACMOA01. The sequence continues at coordinate 8,688 of JANYFS010000348.1, forward strand.
CCGTGCCGTTCATCCCAGCTCGAGCGGATTTTTTGCAGGGTTCCGCGCGTGACACCAGGCACTTTCATCAGTTGCTCGGGGTCGGTTTCGATGAGGGTAAAGGTTTGATCGCCAAAGTATTCCACAATCCGTTTGGCAAGTTTCGGCCCTACCCCCGAAACTTTAGCCTCGAGGTAAGCCATGATTCCCACCTCGGATAGCTCGAGTTCGGCGGCATTGCTCAGCAGCAGTTGCACCACTTTGTACTGGTAGCCATATTCGGGATGCTCTTGCAGCAGCAACTCGGCCTCGAACGGATCACCCTTCTCGAGCGGAGGCATACTGCCCACCAAGGTGGCATCGTCGTCCGAACCCTCCTCGCTCGAGATGGCAGCAAACATGATGGTAAATCCACCCTCACCCCCATACCGAATACGGCTCACTGTCCCCTTCACCCGCAAGGCATGGGTCGGCAAGGCATCCGTGTCAAGGCCCAAACCGTCTTGGGCAGGTGTTTTTGCAGGGGTTGCAGGCTTCTTGGAAGTCATTCTGCATACAGCATAACACACTCGAGGGGGTCGCTGCGCTCGAGGGTAAGAGGGTAAGAGAGAAAGAGAGAAAGAGAGTAAGAGAGTAAGAGAGTAAGAGAGTAAGAGAGTAAAAAAAGATCTTTTAATCTTTTAATCTTTCGTAGGTATAGCGCTCAGTAGTGAGATCGACACACTTACTCGAGATGTGATGAGGATTTTCGCATGAGATGAGCTTGATCAAGGATCACTCGAGGTATCTATGTGTTGATCATTTCGAATTGCGCTATAATTATGCGAAGCACGCGGGGCGCGTCTTGGACAAAGCGGCACGCCACGCGGCCTGTCCGCTGCCTCGCCCGCTGGCATGTACAAAATAAACTTCCTCGAGAAATATAATCTTTTACGAATAACGAATAACGAATAACGAATAAACAACAAAAAACCCCTCCAAAATGAAGGGGAATTCGCTCGAGCAAGTGGAAATTTATTTTTAATTTATAACTGTGATTCGCACACGGCGGTGGCCCCAAGCAAAGGCTTGGCTGCGGCTGCTCATCCACATGTCTACCCGTCCACGAATACGCGCATTCATGGTGTCTTCCACGACAAAAACGGTGTTGGCGAGCATGTTGTTATAACGGCTGCCGGGGGTCAGGTCTTCGATCATCACGCGGCTTTTGTACGGAATGCTGCGGAGCATGTCTCGAGATAAGGCCACGATACCGAAACGGGTGCGTGCGCCTGTGGCAGTGATAAAAGGAGTGTTGTCGGTTTGACCTGACAAACTGTTGTAGGCGGTGGAGCTGATCACGTAGCTGCGGCCCGCTCGGTAGCTGATGGTCTTTTGAATCGGAGCTTGGGCCACCGAAACAGGACTCTTTTTGGGGATGATGTTGGCAGTTTTGAATTGCTTTTTAGGAAGCTCGGCGGGAATTTGGGCATTGGTTTTGATGGGAGCTTTAACCGCAGTTTGAGGAGTAGTTTGAGCATCAGGAGTCAGGCTCGAGCCGATAGGAACCGTATTTTGCAACTCCACTACATTGACTTCAGGCGCTTGACCTTGCACCGCTTGTTCGGCCCAAGCATTGGTGGGTAAAACGGGGGTTTGGGCGTGGGAAGCTGCCAGTGGCACGATTAGGGCAGAAATCAGAGACAGCACGGCAAAACCGCGCAAAAATGCTTTTGCGGACATGGAAACCTCGAGTGTATGTGTGGGGGAAACCAAAAAACTGAGATCGTCTGATGCACGCGCTGGTCATTCCAGCTTGGCGTATGTTGACGTTAAAAAATTACGTCTGGTGCGTGCAACGATTGAATCCTGAACTGAACAACATCTCGACAACATCTCTATAACATCTTCTTGACATTTTGAGCGTGACATCTTTAATCAGTGCAGGAATCCCACGAACAGGTATGGGAGGTTTATTTCAGGTGATTTGGTTGTGCTGCGGGGGTTTCGATCTGGGCCGATTCTAGCTGTGATCTCGACGTGGCGGAGCGTGCTGGCGTGATTCAAGTAAATCAACAGGTGTTTGGTGTTGACTTTATCTCTTCTTGAATTCGTCTAACTAAAGAAAAGATAAAAGATAGCCATGAGTAAAGGATGGCAAAAAGCAGTTCTAACTCTCATTAACGACTCACTTTATTATGTGATCCAAGCAACAATACATCCAAAAATAGTTACTCAGTAAGCTTTTATGTTCGTGAGAAATATCTTAAGGAGTAGGCCGATTTCTCAGGAAGGAAATTTCACTTTCTTGAGAATCCTTTTAAGAAACATGCTTGTGAAATGAAGATCAAAAAATCGAATATTAGCTTTATAGAACAGCCTCGAGTATTTCACAAGCACTTCACAAGCACTTTAAAGGTACTTTGAACCTTCTTTGGGAATGCCCGCTCGAGAGCCTGGTTTTGCCGTATGATGCGCTCATTCATGACAAACAAATCGGCTCGAGCGATTTTGGATTTTGGTTGTGCGGGAGGTTCAATCGCTCAGTGGTCTGATCCATGTTATATGGGAATCGGGCTGGGAATTGGGATCGGCTGGGAATCGGGATCGGAATCTTGGTTGGGAATCGGCAGTGAAAGGGCAAATCATTTTTTGAACCTATTTCCTGACTGGGTAAAATTTTTAAAACCCCGACTCGAGCAGAGTTTTTGCATCATATTGTAGATATACTGATATTGTAGAGTGATATTGGAAAGGCTTTTTTGTAAGAATCTGGTGATGACAAGAACTGTAAATATACTAAGATACTTAATGTTTACCAACCTGCGCTTAATCGCAATCCTACCCAGTGCTGACTAGACCAATGTTTGCCAACCCCAGAATGTACCGCCTTTTGATGTGTTCCAGTTAAGTATCCCAATCGGTGTACGAGTGGTTGTATCTTGTAAGCGGTAACAACTTTTGGAGGAGTGTGAAGTGCTATGACTGCGTTTGGTCGCCTGCTGTTGATTCGGATTGAAGGGGAGCTTTTTGCACTCGAGGCAGCAGCGCTCAAGCAAGTGGTTCCCCTCGAGCGGCCTACCCCCGTGCCACGATCCCCGCAAAGTTTACTGGGCTTGATTGCAGTGCAAGGCGATATTTTGCCTTTGCTGGATTTGGCTCCCTTGCTCTCACTCGAGGGAGAGGGTTTTGACCCGCCTTACGCGATTATTTTGGAACACAAAGGCCAGTTGTGGGCCATTGCCACCGAAGAAGTTGTGGGTTTGGTGATGAACCTCGAGGAAGTGGAAGCCAAGTTGCGTATCCCAGTCAGTGAAACCGTGCAGCGGTTTAGCAAAGGTTTGATCTTGCATAAAAATGATCAAGTGGTGGTTTTAGATCTTAAAGTTCTGGATCAATTTGATCTATTAAAAGTTTAATTGGTTTGGGATAGCAATGCATCTCTAATACAATTTGCCTTTAATATAATCTCTCTAATACCAAATCTTTACTTAATTCACTCGGTAGCACATCTCAGCACATCTCAGCATGTTTTTGATTCGTTTTTACCTTCAAGCGGAAATATATCCCAAATAAACCTCGAAAACCACACACCTCAAAAACAGGAGCGAACTATAATGACCAAAGTGATGATTATCGAAGACTCGAGAGACGACATGCAAAAGCTCGAGGCGATCCTGAAAAACAAGTTCTATCAAGTGGTCACGGTGCTGAATGGAGATGGAGCCGAGGCTAGCATTTTGGCAGAAAAACCTGACTTGATCATGCTGGATATTGTTATGCCCCAGCGCAATGGTTACGAAATCTTGCGTTCGATCAAGCGGGATGCCTCGAGCAAGGCTATTCCGGTGATTGTGGTCTCGAGCAAGGGTGAAGATACTGATGTGGCTTGGGGTAAGCGCCAAGGTGCGGTGGATTATGTGATTAAACCGTTTACCGCCGAGACGGTATTGGGTGTTGTTTCCAAGTTCGTTTGACCTTAAAGTTCTCTATCTCAGGAGCAAAGCATGTCCAACGCCCAACCACTTGATCCTCGTTCTACAGTTATTCCTGTCTCGAGTTCCGCTAACGCTGCAAAGGGTTCGTATCTGGGCAGTTTGCCCATGGGATCTAAACTTGCACTCATTACCGCTTTGCTGGGTGTTCCTTCGGTAGTTCTGGTTGGAATTTTGACGGTTCAACAAAACCAAGCGATTACGGTGGCAAGCCAAGAACGTAAAGGTGTAGCATTTTTGGTTCCCATTCGGGGAGTTTTACAAAATATTCAAAAACACCGTGGTTCTGCCAACGGCCTTTTGGGAGGAGATACCACATTTCAAGCTTTGGTGGATAAATCGAGTCAGTCAACAGATGATGCCCTGGATCAGTTGCAAATTGTTGATGACCGCTTGGGTTCGGAGATTCAGACGAGTGAACTTATTAAAAAACTAAAAACAGACTGGAAAGCTATCGAAAATCAGGTAAAAAATCGAAATATAAGTGCAAATGAAAGTTTTAAAATCCATACCGATTTGATTCAAGGAACAATTTTTAATTTAATCAACCAAGTCGGTAATGAGTCTGGAATCGTGCTTGATCCTGTGGCGGATACCTACTATTTGGGAAACATCGTAATTAACATTTTGCCCGATTTCACCGATAATTTGGGACAGGCTCGGGGTACGGCGGCACGTTTGTATAGTGTGGGTATTATTGGCTCGAGCGATACCATTAACTTGCGAGTGCTATTCAATGCAGCGCAATCGGGTTTGGATGAATTTAACAAAGGTGTTGCTTTTGCAAGTAAAGATAATCCAGATATCAAAGATAAGCTGGACAATTTTTCACAAAAAGTATCCACATCGTCTCAAAGTGTATTGGATATCTATCAAAGGGGTTTGCTGAAAGGCCAAGTCACAGGTTCGGCAAAAGTAGCTTTTGATCAAGCCACACGTGCAATCGATGCTGTCTT
>JANYFS010000043.1 GCA_025359705.1 Deinococcales bacterium
AACGGTGCCTCCCGAAACAATCACCCCGCCTGCCAAAATGCTGTTGAAGGCTTGCCCAGTGCGGTTTCCAGTTTCGTGAACAAATTTGTCGGGCGGGCTGAACTCGGTGGCAGTACGCAACGCCCACTCGGGGTTATACAAATCGAATTCGGGCTTGACCGAGACCAAATCCATATTGGCATCGTAGTAAGCGTCCAAAGTTCCCACATCGCGCCAGTAGGTGTTGTCGCTGTCTTGCCCTGGGATGGGATTTTTGGAGAAATCGTAGGCGTACATTTGGTAGCCATCTTTTAGGGCGTGCGGCAAAATATGCTGTCCAAAATCGAAAGCATCCTCTTCTTTGGCAGCGGTATAGAGCAGTTCCTCGAGGGCTTTGCGCGAGAAAATATAATTGCCCATGCTGGCAAGGGCCATATCAGGGTTGCCAGGCATTCCTTTAGGTTCTTGGGGTTTTTCTTGGAATTCGGTGATCCGCAGGCGGTCATCCACTTGCAAAATACCAAAGCGGCTGGCCTCGGCAATCGGGGTGGGGTAGGCGGCGATGCTGACATCGGCCTTGGATTCGATATGGCGCTCGAGCATGTGCTGGACGTTCATTTTGTAGATATGATCGCCGCTGAAGATGGCTACATAGTCGGCATCAAAATTGTCCACCAAATGCATATTTTGATAAACCGCATCCGAAGTTCCACGGTACCAAACTGGGCCAAGTTCTTCGTAGCGGTACATTTGTGCAGGAACCAAAGTGATGAAGTAATCGGAGAAAAAAGTCCCAAAGCGCCAGCCACGCTGGATATGCTCGGTCAAACTTTGGGCCTTGTACTGGGTCAGCACATAGATACCATAAATCCCCGAGTTGATGAAATTATTGAGTGCGAAGTCAATAATTCGGTACTTTGCACCAAAGGGAACGGCGGGTTTGGAGCGTTTCGAGGTGAGTGGAGACAAGCGCGTTCCTTGTCCTCCTGCCAAAATCATACCCAGTACACGGTGTTGTGCCATAAGCCTTGAACCTCCTAAAAAAGAATAACTTGCACTACAGTTGTGCTACGAATCCCAGCTTTTTAGCATGAAGTATCGCAGGGCTTCCAAATGCGTGTACTCAAGGTATAGCACAGATTGGTGCGTTTATTTTACATTTTCTTGGAGCTTGGTATGGATCATTGGTCAAAGAAGCTGGACAAGTGATTATCTGCACAAGCCATACACAATGGAATTATTTCCAAACAGATTTGAGAAAATAGTTAGACTCGAGCCAAAACAAATCCAATTCGACGTTCCGCGTTAGGTTCTCGAGTTTAGGGTTCTCGAGTTTAGGGTTCTCGAGCAAACACACTTCAAGCTTGCCGCTGGCGCAAAGCCTCATAGAGCAGCAGCGCTCCTGCGGTTGCCACATTGAGGCTATCGGCTTGACCTTGCATGGGAATGCGGACATGCTGGGTGGTGGGGTTGGTTGGGTTCATCCAGGGTTGCGAAAGCCCTTCATGTTCGGTTCCTAGCACAATAGCCAAGCGCCCCCGCAGATTGGCTTGCCAATAATTTTGGCTGGCGTGCGGGGTGGCTGCCACAATATGCACCTGCTGGGCCGCCAAAAACTCGAGCAGTTCGGTACTTTGGCAGGCGATCACTTTTTGGGTGAACACACTGCCTTGGCTCGAGCGGATGGTATTGGGGTTGTACAGATCGGTTTGGCCCAAAACCAAAACCGCATCCACCCCCACCCCATCGGCAGTTCGCAGCAGTGCGCCCACATTGCCAGGCTTCTCGAGGTTTTCCAAAACCAAAAGCAATACCTCTGGGCCAAGCTCGAGGTCGCTTAGGTTTTGCTGACGCATCAAAGCCACTGCCACCAAGCCATCTGGGTTTTCACGGCGGCTGATCTTTTCGGCGGCTCGCTCGGAAAGTTCGACTAGCTCCAAAGAATGATCAGGGTTGCCTTGGAGCTGCTCGAGCAGCTCTTTACCTTCACTCGAGAGCAAAGCGGGGCAAAAATACAAACGCTCGAGCGGAACTTTTGCGCCCCAAGCTCGAGCAATTTCCCTAGCGCCTTCGATGGCAAAGCGGCCCTCTTGGGTGCGGGTACGGCGGCTCTCGAGGAGTTTGG
>JANYFS010000381.1 GCA_025359705.1 Deinococcales bacterium
GTGGCCCTCGAGCTATTGATTACTCCGTTTATTGTGGGTGCATTTTGGACGGCAGTGGTGTTTACTTTGCTCAATGCGGCGGTGATGTGGGTGAGAATTCCCCTCGAGGAACGGGTTTTGCGAGCGGAGTATGGGGGGTAACGTTCACACATCCGCTTTGGGCGGTGGAATTTTTGGTGGCTCGAGCGGTGGTGCAATGGGCGCGGCTTTGCTGCCTGGCTTGGGCAGTTTCTCGAGGGGCAAACGAATTTCTTCTTTCAAACAAGGTGCCGTACCTTCTTTTTTAAACAAAACCAGACTGTTTTTGCCATTCAACCCTTCCAGATACCAACTCCAGCTCGAGCCAAAACCCGTCCAATCTTCAGCAGTTCCCCAACAGCTCGAGGTTTTGAGCTTGGGAAGCAGCGCCAGCGCCATTTTACGCACTGCTTTTTCTTTAAGAATGGCGTAGGTTTCCAAATCCAACGAACCCGACAAAATTTCGGATTGGCGCAGCTCGAGTTCAAAGGTTTGCCAGTTCCATTTGGGCGGTAGCTCCAAACCCACCAGATCCTCGAGAATGGCTTTTTTGCCGCTGGACAGTAGGTTTAGGCTGTCATTTTGACTCGAGCCATCACAGTCATTTTGGCTTTGCTCGTGCAAGCTGATCACTTTGGCATCGGCCCAGGTTGGTGTTACCTTCAGGGTCAATGCACCCGCACGGCAATTCGCCAGACTGCGCTCGGCCCACTCGAGCTGGCGTGAGGTTAAAACAGGCTCGAGGGTTTTATTGCCTGCCACATGCGGGTAACTCAGTTTGCTACTGGCTTCACTGAGATACTGGAAGATTAAATTTCCCATCTTGATATTTTTTGGCTCGAGTTTGTCTTGTTTGCTACCTAGTTTGGCACTGTTCGCCGTCCAAACCCCCGCCAAAAGTGGGCGGTTAAATTTGAGAAAGGTGTACTTTTGCTCGGCCTTCCAGCGCTCAAGCATTGCCGCGTTGAGCGGGCTTTTCAGGTCGCTCGAGTTGACCAAGTGCAGATCCAGCTCGAGGGGTTTTCCACCCTTTAAATTATGGACTTGCCCAATTAAATGCCCACCCTCGAGGCGCAATTGCCATAAATTGCTCTGCTTTTTTAATACTTCGGGGCCAAATTCCCCAAATTCTTCGGGGGTTTCCCACAAAAAAAGTGCAGCATCTTCGCTGACCCCGATCAAAAAACGGTCTTGACCCGAATCTCGCATAAAAAAGCGAGCATAGGGGTAATGATCCTGTCCAATTTGTACCACCACTGCTTTACCATCCAATTCACCCATATAGGTTCCGCGCCAATCTAATGCGTCACTCGCCAATTCCATTTGTGGGATAAAGTTTTGCACAGGAGGAACCGCCTCGAGTTTAATTTGGGGTGTAATTTGGGGTATAATTTGGGATGTTTGAGACGAACTCGAGAGCAACAACATGACCGATATAAAAAATAGGAACATTATATAACCTCGAGCTAACTTGCGTTTAGAAACTAGAAAGTATCCTTAAAGAATACGTTTACTCAAAAAATAGTTTATCTGTCGGAAACACGATATTGATGATCATGCCTTGACAGAAAACGGAAAACGGAAAACTGTTCTAGGGTGCCTCTTTAGCAAAGCGGTACTTGGCAATTGTAGCATAAGGTAAAACCCATTTTTCCTCCATACACATACCTACCACATGTGGGAAATCACCTTGTAAGACTAAACCCTGCGGGCTAAGCGACCAATACGGAATATCAAAGGAATTGGACATACTTTCATTAAAGCACTCCCATTCTTTGAATTTGGAAAAGTTTTGCTCGAGCAGCTTTACAATTATTTTTCCTCTAGCCTGAGTGTAGGCAGAGTAGGAATCATAGTTATTCCAATCCAGATTTTTGGGAACGGGAATAAAATGATATAAATCCTCAAGCATCAACACTTTTCCACTCTTCACCTGTACAGTCAAGTTGGTAGGATAAGCGTTAGGGTGAGCGCCCCCACAATAATTATCCTCATAACCATTGATGCTGACCCAATTTTCGGAGATGAATATGGGCTTGCTATTCAAATTCCACTCGCTGCAATCTAGGGCATTTTTAACATCCTCAAGCAGCGCATCTCGCAAGCTGGCATTGACCTTTTCAAAGATCTTTCCCTCGAGCTGTGGATAACTCAGTTGAGTTCTCGTATCGCTAATGTAGCTATATTTATATTTGCCAAGGCTGGAGGTTTTTTGGATCAAAGACGGTTTTTGTCCATCGGTTGTAGCTTGAATCCACAGACCAGTGACCAAAAGTTGATTGAATTTTAAGTAATCAAAAGGACTCTCTTTCTTTAGCTTATCCATAAATGCCCCTACGATTGGACTTTTTAGATCACTGCTTTTAAGAACAGTCGGCTCGAGGAGTAAAATCTTACCCGTTTTAATATTTTTATAGCTTCCTTTAAGGGTATCCGAATGGATGGTTAATGTGGCAATATTGACATGCTCGGGATAGGGGCTAACCTCGGTAAAGATGTTTTCGTTCAGTGAATCGCTAGCTGTTGGCCTTTCCAGCTCGATCTCGCGGCTGAATTTGCGGTAATAGTAGCTATTTTTGAATTGGGCATTTTCATTTTTGGAGCCAAACTGAAACACCACCTCGAGCGACCCGATTTTGCCCAGATAAACTCCCTCGAGCGGGGCCGCAAGGCTACTGGCAAGGCTGCAAGAAAGTGTGACAAGGGCGAACCCAATCCAAGCTTTTGAAGTCATGCTTCAGCATATCTGAAATGACGCGCAAGGTTTATAGCTCGAGCAAAAGCGGCCCCTCACTGCTATAAGCTTCGGCATATTGCACCCCCATAAAGGTTCCCCAGTACATCATGCGTGCCTTACGTCGCTCGAGGATGAAAGGGGTCACGGTTTCGGAGATGTAGCCCCCCGTAAATTGGCTGTGGTGGGCCATCACGCACTGCTCCCACACTTCTTGCTGCTCGGTCACATCCACCAAAACCTGAGCTTCGATGGGGGCATTGCCCTGGTACAGCAAGGTGCGCGGTACTTTGAACGGTTTTCCCTCGAGCGCGGCCTTGGTCAATCCTGCCAGATGCAGCGCCCGTTTGCCCAACTGGTAACTACCGATGTGGTCGGGGTGACGGTCTTGAAAATGTGGCATCAGCAGGGTTTGGGGGCGCAAAATCCGCAATGCCGCCGCTAACTCGAGCGCCTGCTGTTCTTCTTGGCCCAAACGCCCATCTTGTAACCGCAAATTCCCCCGAAAAGCCAAGTTCATAATTTTTGCCGCGTCACAGGTTTCTTGCAGCCGCACTTCGGGGGTTCCCAAAGTCCCCATTTCCCCCGCCGTCAGCTCGAGAATCCCCACCGCCCGCCCGTTTTGCGCGGCCTTGATCAGCGTTCCACCCGTACCAATTTCGGCATCATCGGGGTGCGGGGCTAGGGTTAAAAGCTCGAGGGGTTGGGGGGTTCCGAAGAGGGTTTGCATGGAGTTCCTTTGTCTGTTTTGCGTTTTACGTTTTACGTTGGTGATTCGTTATTTGTTATTTGTTATTCGTGAAAGATTAAGTGGCTCGAGAGGTGTCAACGATGCGGATGCCGATACCTACTCTCGAGCGCAAAACGCTACACCCTACCCTCGAGGTACTTTTACCCCAATTCGGTTCTCTACCCCAGCTTGCAGGCGTTTTATATTGTCGCGGTGCGACCAGATCATGAGTGTGGTCAAGATGACACAGGTGATTTGAAAATAGAGCGGCTGCCCTGAAAAGAAGGCATAGAGGGTGGAGGCTACCGCGCCCAAAATACTGCCCGCCGAGACAAAGCGGGTCAAAAACATCACGGTGAGGCCCAGTAGCATTCCAAAAAGACCCACTTCGGGGGAAAGGAATAGGGTGGTTCCCAGCGAGGTAGCAACCCCTTTACCACCTTTAAACTTTAAAAAAATACTGAAGTTATGGCCCAAAACCGCCGCCAAACCGCAAGCAGAAACCACAGCAGGCTCGAGGTGGAACAGATAACGGGCTGCCAAAATCACCAAGCCACCCTTGAAAGTATCAAAAAATAACACAATCAGCCCTGGCCCCCAGCCCAAAGCCCGTTGCACATTGGTTGCACCAATATTGCCCGAACCCACTGTGCGAATGTCTAGGCTGTAGAGCCGCGAAAAGAGCAAGCCAGCGGGAAAGCTGCCAAACAGATAAGAAAGCACCAATGCTAAAAGTTCCACGAGTGGCTTTAGTGTAATGCTTTGGATCGAAAACTTTTTTGACCCAGTACAAACACAACACAATTGATGGCTTTTGAAGAATTTTTGAAAATCTAAATTCGAGAGATATAGGTCATTGAAGTAAGCAAGGATTTTACTTTTTTAGTCTTATGGAAGGATTCAACCCTCGAAGTCCCGACTCTCCCTTGCCGCTGCGTTTTATACTAAAACCATGTCGTCACCCATTCGCCAAGCAGTCCTGAACAGTCCCGCATATCCCTTTAGTGCCATAGAAGCCAAGTACAAGCTGGATCAAAACGAAAACCCCCACGATTTTCCTGCCCAACTGAAAACCCAAGTCCTCGAGGGGTTAGCGCAGACTGCTTGGAACCGTTATCCCGATTTGAACGCAGACCGCATCAAGGCCAGTATTGCGGCCTATGAAGGTTGGGATGTGAACGGAATTGTAGCAACCACTGGGAGCAATGTACTGATTGGGCTGATCACCGAATTGGCTGGAATTGGGCAAAAAGTGGTTACGGTCAAACCCAACTTTTCACTGTATGCGCTCGAGGCGAATTTGCTCGAGGCAGATTTGCATGAAGTACCGCTGAATCAGAATTTTTCTTTGGATTATGTTGGGCTTTCCCAAGCGCTCGAACAAGGTTCAGGTGTGCTGTATTTGCCCCAGCCCCACGCGCCCACCGGTTCGCTCGAGGACAGAGGGGCGCTCGAGACATTTTTGGCGACGGTTTCTCAAAACTGGATTGTGATTCTGGACGAAGCCTATTATCAGTTTTCGGGAAGCGATTACCGCGATTTGGTGCGTCAAAACCCCAATTTTATTTCGTTGCGTACCTTTTCCAAAGCCTGGGGCTTGGCGGGAGTACGTTTGGGGTATGCGCTGTGTCACCCTGATTTGGCCCTCGAGCTGCAAAAATTGGTTCCACCTTTTGGAGCCTCGCTTTTTCATACTTTGACCGTGCAGGTAGCCCTCGAGAACCCAAACTATATGCACAGTGGGGTTGCCCATGTGGTGGCAGAACGTAAGCGGATGTTTGAGCTACTCAAAGATCACCCTGTCTGGAAGTTTTATCCATCCTACACCAATTTTTTCTTGTTTCGCACCCCCGACGCACAGGCTGCCTATCAGCATCTGCTCGAGCGCAGTATTTTGGTTCGCAAGCAAAATAGCTTATTCGGCCTCGAGGGGTGCTTGCGGGTCAGTATTGGTACCACTCTGGAGAATGATGCTTTTTTGCAAGCTGCGCTTGAGGTAACTATTGAACACCCCGACAGCTAAACAGTTGGATTCTGGATACACCAAGCGCGAAGGAATTCCCCTCGAGCGAACCCAAGATTTGTTAAAGCAGTTGTCCGTTATCCATTGTCCGTTTTTCGCTAAGCGCATGATCACAAATATCGTGTTTCAGACAGATAAATCATCTTTTGAGTAACGTGATCGATCCGTTTATTACTCTGACAACTGCTCTAAAGGTTCGGGAGTATGGGTTGGATGCGGCGGATGGGAACCTGTGGATACCTGTCCCGCCACTCCAATAAATTAACGACCTGAACACTGTGCAAATAGGGCCGCGCCCAACCCTTTTTAGCTGGCCCCTCGAGCGCAGAGGATTGGCGTAACCATTTGGTGGCTGTGGTTAAAACTCGAGTGTTCAAACGCTCCATGCCAATCAGCACAATAAACTTAAGCGGCTTGTGTTGCATCTGGTTTTGCAAATACAAATACAAGAAGCTATCTCTACATTTCTCACCATATGCGACCAATAACTTTTCATCATAAATAGCTAGCGATTTTAAATGGGCATCGGTAGCAAGCATATTTTTGAGCTGTAAATTGCGCCGATGTTTACGCCGAATGGAGGCCCGCCGCTGGGGAGGTATTGCCACATCTTCAGGATCTTTAATTTCGAGCATCCAAATCTCTTCTTCCCATTCAACAATAAAATCCACTTGTTTCATACCATTTACCCCGTGTATTTTAGAATTATCAAATTTATATGCTTTTATCGCCGCCGAGAAATCAAACTCGAGCGACCCCTCACGCAAAAGGGTCACTCGTCGGTCTCGAGGATATGCCCCAATTCGGCATGGTACAAGCGTATATTTTCTTATTCGATCAAATTGGGTTCGATTTCATCATAATCTCGAGCGGTATTGACCCGAACTTCGCCATTATCAAAATAGAGTGAGTGATAATGGATGGGATGTTTGCCTTTTTGCAAATCCAGTTCTTGCAAAAGCACATAGCTGTGTGTAGCCAGAAAAATTTGCACCCCTTCCCTCGAGAGCTGCAATAAAATCTCAGCCAAAAATGGTGTGGCCCAAGGGTTTAAATTAGCTTCGGGTTCATCCCAAAATAGAACACTATTTTTCTCGAGCGATCCATTACGCAGTAGTAACCATAATAAAGCAAACTTGCGCCAACCTTCGGCAATCAAGCTCATCTCGAGCGCTTTTTTGTCCAAAACAATGTAAAATTCTTCGCCTCGGATCTCCACTTTTCCACCAATGAATTTTTCTATTTTCTCGAGAAGAGATTCATAATTTGGATTTATCTTTTTCAGACTTGGGAGATACGCTCGAGTTAGGATGTCGTCATATATCTCTTCAAAGCTAATATTTCGCAATCGATACAGTGACTGAAAGCCTCTGGCATTTCCTAAAATATCTTTTACGGGAATATAGATTGGATTTTCATTAGTGTCTTCTTCGGTTGAAATTGATGTATGATTGGAAAAAACGGGAAATTTACTCTTATTATTGTCGATTCCTATATAAATATGAAAATCTTTCGTATATATTACTATAGATGCCGATTCGCCATATTCATCTGGATTTCTGATTAGACTCCTCACATCTGAA
>JANYFS010000383.1 GCA_025359705.1 Deinococcales bacterium
CACAAAATCATCATACGGGCGTTTTTGCTGGACACTCGAGCCATTTCGCTTAAGAATTCGGGGTAGAGATGTTCGTTTTCTTCACTCGAGCCAATAGCGTCGCCCCACGGTGGATCACACAAGATCAAATCGAAACGGCCCTCGGCGCTGGGTAAATTGGTGGCATCCAAATGGTGTAGCTCGATGTCTTTGGCATATCCCGACTTGGCAACATTTTGGTAGGCCAAAGCCAAAGATTGCGCGTCCAAGTCGCAACCTACCAAACACTGGGGCATTCCCATGCGGCGGCGCTCGATGAGTAAGGTTCCTGAACCACACATCGGGTTGAACACGCGGTCATATTCATGAATGCCCGCAAAGTCGATCATGGCGGCAGCCACTGCTGCATTTAGACCGCCTTCCATATTGCCCGCTCGCCAGGTTCGGGCGCTGAGTGGCTTGGGGGTCAGCCGAAACAGCACATTCCAACCGCTGTCGTCGGGCAAGAAGCGGATTAACAGTTCGCCGCCATCGGCATCGAAGGGCAAACCACTACCCTGCTCGAGTTCTTGGGCAATGCGGTGATAAGCGCTCGAGTCGGAACCCGCTGCCCCAATCCGAAACGATTTAAATGGGGCCAAGGTTTGCATCTGCTTGATCAAATTCAGCAAACGGGTCAGGTGTTCTTGGCCCAAAAAGGCTTTGGGGCGGGGCAAATCGAACCACTCGAGGCGGTAGGCAGCGGTGGCGGTTCGCAAGCGGGTCATATCCAGCGGGTCGCCCTTGTAGCGCAGCCGCAAGGCGTTTTTTTCGTGACAGGGGACGGCCTCGATGCGGTTCTTCCAACGGTCAAATTCGTTGTCCAAAAAAGGCAATAACCCCTCGAGGGTATCGACTTGGTAGGTATACATGGGTTGTGCGGGTTTGCGTTTGGGTTTTTTGCGGAGTGTTGCCATAAGGGAACCATTGTAGCGGTGTGGCTAGGCTCGAGGGTAAGAGGGTGAGTGTTTGAGTGTTTTTGAGAGCGAGACGACGAGAGAGCGAGAAAGTAAGAACAAGAGTGTTGAGCTAGTGCTTTTGTCATCACGAAAAATGAATCACGAATCACCAACCTATCTTCTGCTCGAGAGCCACCACAACACACAACCCGCCACCACATAAATCAAATCAGGAGTCCAGGCTGCCAAAATCGGTGAAATGGCCCCTTGTTGCCCCATCACCCGAAAGGTACTCCAAGTGGCGTAGTAAAAAAAGGTCAAAAACACCGTCCAGACCACACCCACCCCCGAACTCGAGCGTAGGGTAAACAAAGCCAGCATCACCCCGAAAAAGCCAAAGGCTACGGCGGCAAGGGGTTCGGAGAATTTGCGATTGAGGGCAGTTTCTTCGGCGTAGGTGCTGATTCCCCTAGCTTTGCTATCGTTGATTTGGGCCAGCAAGACGGTAAAGGGAGTACGCATGGCTTGGGAGGATGGCCCACCGCCATTGTCGGTCAGCGAAGTTTGCAAGTCCAGAACGGGTAGGTGCAGTTCTTTGAAAGTGGAAATTGTGCCAGGCCGCGCATCGGAAAAGGTGATCCGTGTCCCGTTGTACAAGGTGATTTGGGCGCTGTCTCGCTCGATTTTGCCCGTTTGGGCCTCAATTTTTTCTTTGGGTGCGGCATTGGCTGCCATTTGGGTGATTTGAATACCCGAAATGCTTTGGTCGGCATTGATTTTGTCGATGTAGATGGCGCGATTTTGCCCATCCTTGAACACCGCTTTTTCTTGTACCAGCACTCGAGGGTTTTCCAGCACGATGTCGCGCTGAATTTGCGCCGCCACGCTCGAGGCTTTAGGAACCAACAGTTCGTTGTTTAAAAAACTGATCAGAGCCACGGCAAAACTCAGACCCAAGATCGGTAAAACCAAGCGCTTGGGCGAGATACCGCCTGCCAAAATGCTTTTGATCTCCGAATCGGAGGTCAGCCTCGAGAAGCCCAAACTGACCGCAAAAAGTACCGCGATGGGAAAGGCTCGACCAAAGGATTCGGGCAAACTAAAGGCCATCAGGCGCAATACCAACAGCGGATTGGCACCTTTGGCGAGGATAGGAGCTACAATTTCATAGAGCGCTCCCAACAAAAAGAGCAAAATCACCACCAATAATCCCGAAATAAGCAGTGGAGAAATTTCCTCGAGCAAGTAGCTGTCTAGGCGACGATTTCCCGAATTTTTGCGAACTGTTTTAGGTTTAGAATCACTGATCATAGTATTCCTGACTTAAATATGTTAAATATCTTGAGTATCAATATCTTCACCATAAATATCTTCACCATAAATATCTCTTTCACCATAATTTCCTAACCAAAGATAATCCAAACACTGCCAAACAGAGATTGGCTAGCCAAGCAGCTAACATTGGGGGTATGGCTCCGAGTTGGGAGAGTTGTGGGCCTGCGGCAAAAATGGCCCAATAGATAAACAGCATCATAATCACACTGGCAAAGGCCCAAGAACGGTTGGGAAGCAGCAAACCCAGCACCGAGGAGGCGAAAGCAAAGACAATTGGAGAAATGGAATCGGCAATGCGGCGATCCAACTCGAATTCGGTATTGCGCCGCTCGAGGGTTCCCAGTGTGGGATCGTCTAGGCTCGAGCGCAGTTCGCTAAAACCTTGCGAATCCAAAGCTTGTGTGAAGGGCTTGAAGGCTTCGGTGTAGGTGAATTCTTTGTGGGGGAGTTGTATGGGGGTACTGGAGGTATTGCGAGACTCCCAGACTCCCTCGAGTGTCCAACTTTTGCTGTCTTTGTTCCAGATCCCGCTTTGCGCGGTGTAGGTGGCCTCTGGAGTGCTGACCATTGCGCCATAAATTCGGGTGATGGTTTGTGGCGCTTGGCCCGCTACGTTTAGGGTTTCTTCTTGCAGGGTTCCTGCATAAAATAAATTACCCGTTTTTTGATCGGGTTCAATAAAATAGTTGGCATGTTTGGGTGGAAGTTGTTGATAAAACACCTGATAAATGGCGGTATTGAAGGCGCTCGCTGCCATTGGGCGGATTTGATTGTTGATTACAAAACTAATGCTGCTGATTACGATTCCAAACAGTACCAAAGGAAGTACCAAAGAAAGCGGACGAATTCCTGCACTGTAGGTTACTTTTAGCTCGCTATCTTTGGCAAGCCGCCCAAAGGCCAACAAAATGGCAAAAGGCAACGAAAAAGGCAAAGCCACATAAATAAAATAGGGCAGGCGATACAGCACCAATTGGGCCAAAACCGGCAAGGGTGTTTGGTTGCGGATGGCTACGCCTGCCACAGTGGTCAGGATGTCGGTGGTTTGTAAAATGATGAGCAGCAGCACGCCCAAGGCGTACAAACTCCACACTTCTTTCCAAATGTAACAGGGCAAGATGATTCGTCGAAAGAACACAGCCCGAATTATAGAGATTGGGCATGAGAAGCATACCCACGGTGTCTGATCAACCTAGAACTGTTGTATGTGATCTGTTGTATGTGATCTGTTGTCTGTGATCCGTCTCGAGTGCTGTCTATATCGTTTGGGAAATGGGGAAATCACGCCAAGTATCCTGGCAAACATCTAAAATAAGACCATGACCAAGGCCAATCCAAACGTGTCCAATTTAATCTTTTACACTCGAGCGGGGTGTTCGCTGTGCGACCAAGCCAAGGTGGTTTTGGATCAGCAAGGGGTGTCCTACACGGCGGTAAGCGTTGCCGAAGATGCCACGCTCGAGGCCAAATATGGCTGGGATATTCCAGTGCTGTTTGACGCAAATACCCAAAAAGTTGTGATTAAGGGTGTGTTTGGGGCCGCTCGAGTGCGTCTAATTTTGGCACAGCGTGTGGCTGAATTATGAGTAGCTTGGAAGCGGGTTTGGAAGATGTTTCTTTCACAATTTTGGTAACGGGTTTTGAACCTTTTGGCGGCGAAACATGCAATCCCTCGAGCGAAGTTTTGACCCATTTGCCCGCTCGAGTGGGACTGGCTCGAGTGATCAGTGCAGCGCTGCCCGTACAGTTTGCCCGTTCCCAAGAAATACTTTTTGGATTGATCGAAGAACACCAACCCCACTACCTGTTGATGCTTGGTGAGGCGGGTGGGCGCAGCAAAATTTCGCTCGAGCGGGTGGCGCTGAACTGGATGGATGCCCGAATTCCTGATCATGCGGGATTTCAACCGAGCGGTGAACCAATCTTCCCAGATACGGAAAATGCGCTTTTTAGTACCTTGCCGCTCGAGGACATGTGTGTGACCCTCGAGCGGGAAAATATTCCTGTGGAATACTCTTTGACTGCGGGCAGTTATGTCTGCAACGCTTTATTTTTCGTTGCTTTGGATGGCATTTCCGACTTTGAGCCAGACAGCATTGCTCCCAAAGCTGGATTTATCCATTTGCCGTATTTGCCCCAGCAAGTAATGGACAAACCCCAACATCCTTATCTCGAGCTGAGTGTAATGGTTTCGGCTTTACTGCATTGCCTCGAGGTATGTGTACAGAATTTTGCACAGAATTTTAAACAGGATTTTCAATAGGATGGCTGATCTGAAATCCAACATGTACCATCTGCTCGAGCGTGCATATCAACGCCGTGAAGTATTAAACACCGATCCTTCAACTACTTTTTATCGACTTTTACATACAGGTGATGTTCCAACACATGATAACCTAGCAGGTGTCACTCTCGAGCGGGCGCAAGATGTGGGAATTCTCAGTTTGTATCGAGATTTTACTGCCACCCAAGAACTCGAGCTGGCCCGATCCATTGGACAGGTGATGGGTTTGAACAGCATCTATCTCAAGCGCCGCCCCAAAGAAGCCAAGCACCTCGCCAATATTCAGCGCGATGTTTTGGCCCCAGAGCTGCCGATTTTGGGTGCGCCCCGTGCCGAAGTGGTAGTGCTGGAACATGGAATCCAATTTTTGATTCGCCCAGGTTCCGACCTGTCGGTGGGACTTTTTAGCGATATGCGTCCCACTCGAGGGTGGCTGCGGCACTATCTGGCCCAAAAAAGTGCGGGCAAAGTGCTGAATACCTTTTCCTACACCTGTGGTTTTGGGGTGGTTGCCGCCCTCGAGGGGCATTCTTGCAAAAACCTGGATGCCTCGCGCAAGGTTTTGGAATGGGGTATGGAAAACTACCGTTTGAATGGTCTCGAGCCAGATCCGCTGGACTTTATTTATGGCGATGTCTTCGATTGGCTAAGCCGTTTTGCCAAACGCGGCGAACGTTTCGATACCCTCATCCTCGATCCACCCAGCTTTGCTCGGGGCAAAACAGGTATATTCCGAGTGCAAAGCAACTATAACGATTTGGTGCGCCAAGCCCTGCACTGCCTGAACCCAGGTGGGATTCTGCTGGCTTGCACCAACCATACGGGTCTACCCTCGAGCGAATTCGCTAGCCAAATTCGGCAGGGCGCACGCGGTTTCCCCCTCGAGCATATCCAAGATTTGAGTGCAGGTTTGGATTACTTTTCCCTCGAGGAGAGCCATTTGAAGGTGCGGGTTTATCGGCTTGGGGATTGAATGGGGAGTGTTGAGGGCGAGAGGGCGAGAGGACGAGAGGGCGAGGCTAAGTGGTAAGAGGGTGAGAGGGTGAGAAAAAACTCGAGTGATAGGATCTTCTTCACGAAAAACGAATAACGGACTACCAAACACAAAACTCAAAACAAAAAGCAAACCAAGTGAGTTAGCAGACCGTCCGAATCCGCAAAGCCGCTTAAACTATTTCCCATGAGCCTCTATGCCCTGCACACACCCGAAGATGTCGATGCCTTCATTGCCGAAAACCCCCTGTGCGCCGTTTTTAAAGCGGGAACCTGCCACAAAACCACACAAGGTTTCAGTGTCCTCGAGCGGTTGATGCGTGACCGTGAACTGACCGTGGGTCTGATTCGGGTAGTTGAACACCGCCCCGCCAGCAATCATGTGGCTGCCTTGACGGGAATTGCCCATCACTCGCCGCAATTTGTGCTGTTCAAAGAAGGTCAAGCGGTTTTTGATGTGGACAACTGGAACATCACCCCCGAAGTGGTGGCCCCGATTTTTGAAAGGTATGTGCCACCCAGCAACCTCGAGCCAGAAAAAACCATAACCTCGAGTCATAAGAGCCATAACCTCGAGCCGTATACCAACTTGCTCGAGCGGTATTTGGCGGGCCAGATGAGC
>JANYFS010000386.1 GCA_025359705.1 Deinococcales bacterium
TTGGACGCAATTTTCTTGGATTTCTGGATGATTTCGAGCCAAATGGCTCCATTTTTAACCCAAATTTGGTTCCAAATGGCTTCGCAACTCGAGCCGCGTGCTTATCCCGAACTCAGGCTAAATTAAGGCAACATAACCTTACTCGCTCGAGCCATGTAAACGGGTTTCCTTGTTACCCAGCGACGCATCGATGGCTGCCATCACCTCGTCGGTGAGCTGGGGTACAACCTCGAGTGCGGAAAAATTCTCCACAACTTGCGTGACTTTGGATGCACCGGTGATCACCGTGCTCACGTTCGGATTCTTAAGGCACCAAGCCAGTGCGAGCTTCGGCAATGTCGTGCCCAGATCGTCCGCAATCTTGGCCAAGCCTCGCACTTTGACCAGACTGGACTGGCCCTCTTCACTCTCGAGCCTGGCCTTCAACCATTCGTAACCGGGCAGGTTGATGCGGGTGTCATTCGGAACCACATCGTTGTACTTGCCGGTCAACAAACCACTTGCCAGTGGCGACCAGACAGTTGTACCCAACCCGAGCGTATCCGCGCGGTACAAGCGACTGTATTCGACCTCGACGCGGTAGCGGGTGAGCATGTTGTATTGCGGCTGCTCCATCGTCGGGGGAATCAGATTGTACTGACGGGCGACGGCGTAAGCTTCCATCAATTCCTGTGCCGACCACTCGCTCGTGCCCCAGTACAAAACATCACCACGCTGAATCAATTCGGTCATGGCCCGCACCGTTTCTTCGATGGGGGTAGTACGGTCCGGGCGATGACAAAAGTACAAATCCAGGTACTCGCATTGCAGGCGTTCGATGGCTTGGTAACACGCCTCATAAATGTGCTTGCGTGAAAGTCCGCGCTGAGTCGGAGCAGGGTTTTCAACCGCTCCGCCAAAAACCTTGCTAGAAACGATATAGCTGTCGCGTCGCCAGCCTGCCTTGGCCAGGGCCTGACCCATGATGGTTTCAGCCTGACCTCGAGCATATGCTTCGGCGTTATCAAAGAAGTTGCACCCGTGATCATAAGCAGCAGACATCAGTTCCAATGCACCGTTCACATCCAACTGCGTGCCAAACGTCACCCAAGCGCCAAATGAAAGCGCACTAACCTGCAAACCGGATTGGCCCAATCGACGAAATTCCATAACCTCACCTCTCGTTACACATTACGCCAAAACAGCACCTCTGCCCTCAAACTTAGGTTTCGACGGTTCTATCAGTTTAAATTTGCTCCTTGGCACAGTGCAAAACCGTTCTAGCCGTGAAAAATGGGGGCAAGATCGTCACCAACATTAGGGAACCGTGACTACTCGAGCGCGGGGGTTTTAGCTTTGATTTTGAGGAACTTCAAAAGTCGGCAACCCGTCGGTAAAAATAGTCATAAACATTTTTCCCCTAGCAGTTGCGCTCTCGAGATTAAGAATTTGTATCATTTAAAAGTCAAATATGAATTGAGGATTGCATTTGAATATAGTTCCCTCGAGTTTGGTGCTATGTTATCAGGGACAACGACACGGGAAATGAAATCATGACTCGAGGGCGCATCACTGCCAAAAAAAGACCCACACATTATTTTTAGTGAGGGTTTTTTCGTTTCTCGAGTCATCTTTTCCGACCTCGTGGGTTGATTCAAGCATGCTTTGCCCAGTCTATGACACTACCAAATGCTCTAAGCTGCGCCTCTTTGTTCGTATGCGCTTTGGCTTGCAGGTGCATATTCGCCCAAATCCATTCCCTGACTGCCACTGCAAGCGCGGAATCCCCTTGGCAAAGCTGAAATGCAGAGAAGTGGTCATGCTCGATCAGAGCCATTCTGATCGCTGAGCAGAACATCATGACTGAAGTGAAATCGTACTGACCCCAAGTTGGCAGAGGGAGGAGTGGGTCGAGGGTCAAGGACTCTTCGATAAGGCTTTCGATGAAGTGAGCGGGTGAGAACAGGGTGGAGCTATCAGTCATATTCATACTCGGATTATAGGGAGGTGATTCGCAAACTTTGAGGACAATGATCGAATATTTGACGAAGTAATGCCCAGCTCGAGGGCAAGGCTGTGGGTTGGTAAGAACTTCGCAATGAATGACCCCCGACTAAGCTTCGCTGTAGTCGGGGGTCATTCATAAAGTATAGCCCTATGTGGAAAAATCAACACAGGCGGGGCAAGGTGTGTTGGGCAGACTCGAGATGAGA
>JANYFS010000389.1 GCA_025359705.1 Deinococcales bacterium
CGTTCCCGTTCGTTTAAAGTAGAGCGAAGTGCATAAATCTTGACCTGTGTCATATGTTCACAACCCCTTCTCGGCAAGTTCTACTGCCCGCATCATGGCAGCGGCTTTATCCAAACTTTCTTGATACTCGAGCGCTGGAACACTATCAAAGACCACACCGCCGCCCGATTGAATATGAATGCGGTTTTTGTTAATCACCATCGTTCGCAAGGTCAGGGCCATATCCATGCTGCCATCGTGGGCAATGTAACCAAAAGCTCCACCGTAAGGGCCGCGCCGCACGTTTTCCACCTCGTCGATGATTTGCATGGCCCGAATTTTGGGAGCGCCCGAAACCGTTCCCATGGGCAGGGTGCTGGACAACACATCCAGCGAGGTTTTACCCGCCGCAAGCTCGGCCTTGACCCCCGAAACAATGTGCATCACATGGCTAAATTTCTCCACGGTGTAGTAGTCCTCCACCCGCACGGTGCCGTATTTGGCGATGCGGCCCAAATCGTTGCGGCCCAAATCGATCAGCATCAAATGCTCGGCCCGTTCTTTGGGATCGGCAAGCAGTTCGCGCTCGAGGGCCAAATCCTCCTCGGGGGTTTTTCCACGGCGGCGGGTTCCTGCGATTGGGCGGGTCTCGATGGTGGTGCTGCCATCTGGGTTGGCGCTCGAGCGGCACAGGGTTTCGGGGCTGCTGGCGACCAGTTGCACATCGCCAAAATCCAAATATCCCAAATAGGGGCTGGGGTTGACTTGGCGCAGGGCGCGGTACAGCGCAAAAGGATGCACATGCAAGTCGCTGGAAAAGCGCTGAGACGGCACCACTTGAAAAGCGTCCCCCGCACGGATGTACTCGATGCACCGCTCTACCGCCGCTTCAAAACCCGCTTTGCTAAAGTTGCTGGTAAACTGGGCGGGCTGTGCCGCCGCGCTCGAGCCTGGAACTTCGGGCAGGGGGCCGCGCAATTTGGCAATCAGTCGCTCGAGGGTGCTTTCGGCCTGTTCTACCGCCGCACTCGAGCCGTCGGAAGTGGTCACAACAAACAGCACATGTTTGAGATGGTCAAAAATCAGCATTCCTTCGGGTGAAAAAAACTGAATATCGGGCAGCTCGAGTTCGTCTGGGTTGTTGTCGGGCAGGTTTTCAAACAAACGGATCATGTCGTAGCTGGTATAACCCACCGCGCCGCCCACAAAATGCGGCAGTTCGAGCGGGACTTGGATCGGGGCGTAAATTTTTTGATACAAAAGCTCGAGCGGGTTTGAAACACTAACAGTGCTGGGTTCGGAAGTTTCGGAAAAACTCCCCTCGAGGGTAACGGCTGCGCCCCGCGCCACAAAACGCCCTTTGGCACCCACCCCAATAAAAGAATGCCTACCAAAACGCTCGCCGCCTTCCACACTCTCGAGCAAGAAACTTTGGGCATAGCCCGTCGCCACCTTCAGGTAAGCACTCACTGGAGTCTCGAGGTCGGCACTGATTTTTTTATAGTGGACTTGCATTCAGAAAACTCCTTTTGAGACAACAAAAAACCCAGAGCATCGCTACTCTGGGTTATATTTCTTAGCAAGGTTATAAGCAAACAAGCAAAGGCGACCCAGAGTTATTTGGGTTGCCACCACCACTGAGTTGTTGCACGAACAGGTGCGCTCATAAGATTTAGCATACAAGATGCACCCCCCTCGAGCGCAAGATGTCTAACCCCCATTCAATTCAAAACTCAACTCAAAACAGCGGCAAGTGTCCCAACGCAATCACCTCGGGGCGCTCTTGGCCTTCGGTAAACACTGCCAAAACCGCCGATACTTCGCCGCCCACTTGTTTGATAATTTCGGTGATGCTGTGCAGTGTTCCCCCGCTCGAGACTACATCGTCGATGATCGCCACTTTTTTACCGCGAATCTTGGCGACATCAAAGCCGTCCAGCACCAAGGTTTGCGGCTTTCCCGTGGTAATCGAGACCACTTCGGTGGAAACCGCGTCCACCATATAGGGTTTGAGGGTTTTGCGAATCACCACGTAAGGCTTGCCCGTCTCGCGGCTGATCACATGAGCTAGAGCCACCGCTTTCACCTCGGGAGTGATCAAAATTTGGATGTCTGGGGGCAACAGCTTGGCCAAGGCTTTACCCGCTTCTTCGGTGATTTCGGTATCACCCAACATATTAAAAAGCGCCAATTTAACGCTGCTCGAGACGGGTACAATGGGCAAATCTCGCTTTGCCGCGCCGATTGTTACAGATAGAGTTTCCACGTTGCCTCGAGTGTAGCAAATTTGGTTGGGGTTAGCCGTTCCCGCAATCCAAACCCTAAAACCGCACCTGCCCCAGCGCAGTATGCACTTTCTCGAGGGTTTGGTCGAGGGCAATTTGGAGTTGACGAAAAATATCTAAATTGATCATGTACCGCCGCAAAGAAGCCCGAAATGCAGCACGGTTTTGTGCGTCTCGTTCGGCAAATGCCCGCAGAGTTCTCTCTGTAATCTAACCCAAAAGTCTTTTTAGGGTTTGACCATCACGATCAAGCGGTTGGCCTGCCTGTACCCTCGAGTGCGGTAAAATTCTTCGGCGGTAAGCAAATAGACACTTTCTACCTGCTGCTCTGCAAAAAATTCCTCGGTATGCTCGAGCAAGGCGGTTCCAATTCCCTGTTTTTGTGCGTCTGGGTCAACAAAAAATTCCACAACCTGCGCCTGAACAAAGGTGTCTCGCTGCTCGAGTCTGCCTAGCATTGCACCTTGAAGCAATCCACCTTGCCAGCAACCAAAAGCAAAGACCTTCGGGTGTAAAAGGTGTGGCTCGAGCGCCCGCCGTGATGTCTCAAGCGTCCAAGATTCATTCCAAGGGGTGACATTGAAGGTGAGTAGAAAAAGTTTATAGAGCGCAGTCCAATCTGTTGATGTCAGCTTGGCAATGTAGGTTCCATCATTTATGTGATTATGGTGATGTGTTCGTGTTGCAAAATCAAGCTCGAGGCAATGGAAAGACAGGCCAGCCCCAGCTCATGTTTTGGATCGTAACTCGAATATAGGAACCGCGCAAAATCCTTGGGCTTCAATCTCGAGGGGGGCATTTAAGCGGTTATAAAAGTTCTCGGTGGCAACCGCCACAGTCAACTCGAGGATTTCACGTTCGGAAAAATGTTTTTGCAATTCGGCAAAGGTCGTGTCGCGCACACGAGCCATCACCTGCGTCGCCTCGAGCGCGTATTGCAAGGCGGCCCGCTCGAGGGGGCTGTACACATCGGGGCGACTTGCAAACTCGAGGACGTGGGAGATCTTCTCGAGGTCGTGTTTGGCATCTTGGGCAAAGCGTTTTCCCAGATCCGCACAAAAGGCGCAGCCGTTCAGTTCGGCAACCAGTTGTGTCACCAACAATTTGGTTGGGTGTGGCACTTTGGTTTTACCCAAACCAAAAATGCTGGAGAAAACCCCGTATCCCAGCGGATAGAGCGGATGATGCCCCAACAGCTCGAGGGCAGGAAAAGGCTTGCCATACTGCTTTTTCAGCAGTGCATTGATCAAAGAACCAAGCCAAGGTTGACGGGCGGGTGGATGGATGCGGGACATAAATCTCCTGTTTTATGATGCGCTCGAGCCGTACAGCACACCCAGCATCATGCGTTTGAGATGGGCTTTACGGGTTTCTAAGAATTCGGGTGTGCCACCTGCAAAACCCAGTGGGCCAACCAAACTGTGGGCATAGGTCAAATGGGCATTGCACATTCCAATTAGGGTCAGCACCACTTGGCGCGGATCTTCCCGCTCGAGGGGAGTGTTTTTAAAGGTCAGCATCACCGCGCCAATCATGGTTTCCAAAGAATTCCAGTGGGTCAAAGACAGCAACGGGTTCACATCCCTCGAGAGCCAATGGATCACCTGCAAGAATTCGGGGTTTTGATGCTGAAAGTCCAAATATCCGTCGATAAAAACCTCGAGCAACCGCGCGGCGCTAGGGTTCTCCCCTGCCCGCTCGAGGGCATCTGGAACGATTTTGAGGGCGCGGGTGTTCAGACCTGCTACTACCGCCCCTTGTAGCGCATCTTTATTTCCAAAAAAGTACGAGGGGGTTCCGCGTGCCACACCTGCTTTTTCGGCAATTTCGGCAATGCTGGTGGCCTCAAAACCTTTGGCGGCAAAAAGTTGGGTGGCAGCCTCGAGGATGGCAGTTTTGCTGCGTTCGGCATCGCGGATTTTGGGCGTGGGATTGACAGCGGGCATCTCTTGATTATGCCCACAATCGCTGAGACAGGCATGGATTTGCTTCCACGGAATCAGAAACACCATAGCATTTCCCATACCCTAAACTCGAGCGTTCTGGGCTTTACGGGCCGCCCTAGCTCGAGACCGTGCCATCATCCAGCGCAGGGTTTTAACCCACGGCGAAAACGCTCGAGGTTTCCAAATCCTCCGCTCGAACCACGCCTCTGCCTTGTCCATGCCGTCTTCGACCAAGGCATCGTGCAAAAAGCGGATGACCACGGGCCACATCCAAACCATTTTCCCCTCGAGCTGGGCTTCTATCACATGTTTAATCTGTGTTTTCCCGTCTAGCAATGCCTCGAGCGTTAGTTTGTGCATTCCCACAATACCTTCGGGCGCAGTAAAGCGAAACAAAATTTCCCGCCCTGGTTGGTAGCTTTCGACCACATAGCCAATCATCGAACCATGCCCACCCACTGCACCCACCATCAGGGGTCGATCAAACTGCATGGCGGGCCAGCGCTCGAGGGGCCAAAACACATCTTGGCTCGAGGCCAGTTGGTCAATGAGGGGAGCTAGGTTTTCGATGGGGGCGTTCAGTGTGCGTTGGTGGATGTTGGTTACCATGCGATACACCTCGAGGTTAGGACTTCTTCTTAACTGATCAAGCGTTCAGTTATGCCTCGAGTGTAGCGCGGCGTGTGGAGCGGGTCAAGGACAAAGTGGTAATTCGTTTTCCAGCGTCTGTTTTATGTTTCCATCGTCTATTTTATGTTGGAAGCTGTGCGAAGGGGTCGGCTCGAGGGATCTATTGGTACAAAACGTTCATAAAAGCTATGATTCTTGGCAGAGACACCGCCACACTCGAGGGAAATTCCATCATGAGCATTCACCCAACCCCAAAAACCACTGGGAGCCGCAGCCGTAAACTAGGGTTGATGCTGTGCTGTGCGTTGCTATGCGGAGTGCTTGCACTTTGCCCCTCGAGCGTGG
>JANYFS010000405.1 GCA_025359705.1 Deinococcales bacterium
GATCATGGACAAGGGGGCGCAGTCGCCGCGACGCACACCAATTTTGAGAATGCGGGTGTATCCACCCGGACGCTCGGTATATTTGGGGGCAATCTCGTCAAACAACTTGCGAACCACTTGCAGGTCTTGAATATCTTTCAAGACCAAACGGCGAGCGTGCAAATCGCCGCCTTTGGCAGTGGTGATGATTTTTTCCACCACACGGCGAAGTTCTTTCGCCTTGGCTTCGGTAGTTTGGATACGGCCTTCGCGCAGAAGAGCCGTGGCTTGAGCGCGAAAAAGTGCAGTGCGGGCGCTCGAGAAGCGGCCCAGCTTGCGACCAGATTTAGCGTGACGCATGAATATTCCCTCTCTTAGTCCGATCTAGGACTAGTCTTTCAGCGCAAGCCCATACTGGGCGAGCTGAGCTTTTATTTCATCGAGCGAACGCTCACCAATACCAGGAACCTTCTTCAAATCCCGATCCGACAAGGCCAATAGTGCATCAACAGAATCGATGCCTTCTTCCTTAAGCGAATGCAGCACCCGTGTGGTCAGACCCAAGCCCTCGAGGGTCACTCGAGGAGGAGCGCTGTCGGGATAGGGTTCGGGATTGATATTGATGATTGGGACCATCACGGGTTCGGGAACCACATAGTTCGAGACCACAGGCATGGGCGCTTCCGTAAAAGCCTCTCCAAAAACACCCAATTCGTCACGCAGAATATTAACTGCCTGATCCAACGAGGTTTTGGGATCTACCGAACCATCCGTCCAAATACGCATCACAAGGCGGTCCAAATCGGTCTGCTGACCTACCCGAGTATCCTCGACGTGGTAAGCCACGCGGCGAACAGGGGTATAAATCGCATCCACAGGAATCGAGTTGATGCGGTCTTTGGTGGCGTGCTTGTCAGCAGGAACGTAACCTCTACCTTCCTCGATTCGCACTTCCATGACCAGTCGTCCGCCTTCTTGAACCGTGGCAATCGGCAGGCTTTTGTTGACGATCTCCACATCCATCGGTACTTCAAAATCACCAGCGGTGACATTTCGGGAACCTTGCACCCGTAAAGTCAGGGTTTTAGCCCCACTTCCAGGGGTATGAAATCGAACCACCATATCTTTGAGGTTCAGAATGATGCGAATCACATCTTCGGTCACTCCAGAAATGGTCGAGAATTCATGCAAGACATCCTCAATGTAGACACTGGTGACAGCCGTGCCAGGGATGCTCGAGAGCAGAATGCGGCGCAGCGGGTTTCCTAGTGTTACTCCGAAACCACGCGAAAGTGGCTCGAGGGTAAACTCCCCGTAATTCCCGTCAATGCGGGCTTTAAGCTGCGGTCTCTTGTTCTCCACAGAACCTCCCCTTATCAGCGTGAGTAATACTCGATGATCAAGTTTTCGTTAATTGGCAAAGCCAAATCTTCTCGAGCGGGCAAACGCAAATACTGACCGGTCAAAGCGTCCGCATTAAAGGACAGCCACGGACCGATGCGGCGCTTTTTGCCCAACTCAACATTTTGTACAATGAAGCCCAGACTTCTTGAGCGCTCTTCCACGGTGATTTCGTCACCAGGACGCACGCGGAAAGAAGCAACATCCACGCCCTTACCATTGACCCGAATATGTCCGTGACCCACAAATTGGCGGGCCTGACGGCGGGTGGAGGCGATGCCCAAACGGAACACCACATTATCCAAGCGCGACTCGAGCAATTGCAAGAAGTTGGTGCCGGTTACACCGGGCAATTTTCCTGCTTCTTCAAACAAGCTGCGAAATTGCCGCTCGTTCATACCATACATACGGGCCAGTTTTTGCTTTTCGCGCAAACGGATACCGTAATCTTTGGGGCGCACTTGGCGGCGTTGTCCGTGCTGACCCGGGGGGTAAGGACGGCGATCAAGATACTTTTGAACCTTGTCCGATTCGGAGATATTTACTCCTTCACGGCGGCTCAGCTTAACAATTGGACCACGATAACGTCCCATTCAATTCACCTCTTAGGTCATCTTCTTTTTGGGGAGACGGCAGCCGTTGTGAGGAATGGGGGTATCGTCCATGATCGACTTGACATCCACTCCACTGGCCTGGATCGCGCGGATGGCTTGTTCACGGCCTGAGCCGCTCCCACGCACTACCACTTCAACTTGGCTCATCCCAAAGGACTGAGCTTTCTTAACCGCATCAGCAGCAGCCAACTGAGCAGCGTAGGGCGTACCCTTTTTGCTGCCCTTGTAACCGATGGTGCCACCCGAGGACCAAGCCACAGGGTTGCCATCCATATCGGTGATGGTGACGATGGTGTTGTTGTACGAAGCGTGAATGTAGGCCCGCCCATGTGACATGTTGCGGCGTACACGCTTGGTTTTATTTTTGTTTTGAGTTGCTCTTGCCACTTCAAATCACCTTACTTCCGCGCAGCTTTTTTCTTACCAGCAACGGTCTTACGGGGACCTTTGCGGGTACGAGCGTTAGTCTTGGTACGCTGACCGCGCACAGGCAAACCGCGACGGTGGCGCAAGCCACGGTAGCAACCAATATCCATCAAGCGTTTGATGTTTTGTCCAATCTCGCTCCGCAAATCGCCCTCGACCTTATAGGTCTTCTCGACGGCTTCACGCAATTTAACAATCTCGGCTTCAGACAACGCTTTGACTCGCGTGTCGGGGCTAATACCCGTCTTCACGAGAACCTCTTTAGCGCGGGTTGGACCCACACCAAAAATGTAGGTCAGCGCAATTTCTACACGCTTTTCGCGGGGAAGATCAACACCAGCAATTCTAGCCATTTTTCAACCCCCCCTTAACCTTGACGCTGCTTGTGCTTGACATTTTCACAAATAACCCGAACCCGTCCATGACGGCGGATGACTTTGCACTTGTCACACATCTTTTTGACAGAGCTTCTTACTTTCATCGAACTTCTCCTTCGCGCAGCCTTCACTCACCTGTTTATTTCAGCTTTTTGGGGGTAGCCTAGAGGGTAAAAAAGCCCCAAATCGCCTATCTAACGTCGGTTCCTGAGCAGCGCTCAACCCCCGCTGCAACCTTTTCAGCGGGGATTTCACTTACAGCCACCTTATTTGTGTTTCTCACAAGCAAAATGCTGATCGTGCCAAGTCAAAAATACCCTACGTGCAGTAGACGCGTTTACTTGCGGTAGACGATGCGTCCCCGCGTGGGGTCGATGGTGGGGATCTCCAGAACAACCTTGTCGCCGGGCAAAATACGAATATAGTGAATCCGCATCTTCCCGCTGATGGTCGCCAAAATGTTATGGCCCGTCTCGAGATCTACCCTGAACATGGTATTCGGCAGCGCTTCGGTAATCACACCTTCAGCCCGCACCACATCCGATTCCTTTTTTTCCCGCTTTTCTCGCGGTTCCTTGAAGGTTCTTTTCGCCACGCACTCTCCAATTGAGCTAGCTTTGCAAAAAAGCCAAAGATGAGTGTAGCAGGTCAGTTGACTGAATACAAGACCCTGCTACGTGTTTTTGCTTATGCAGGAGTCTGAACCGCCTCGAGAATGCGAGCATACACTTCGTTGGTGCTGCCACGCCCCTCGAGCGCCTGAACCAGCCCTTGCTTACGGTAATGCTCCACCACAGGCTGGGTCAGGTCATGATAGACCTGCTGTCTGGCCCTTGCGGTGGTTTCGTTGTCATCGCTGCGTTCGGAGCTGATTCCACGGTTGACAATGCGGGCGATCAGTTCTTCGGTAGGAACCTCGAGCAGTAAAACGGAATTGAGTGGGGTACCGTTTTGCAAAAGCATTTGGTCGAGCGCTTCCGCTTGGGCCAAAGTACGGGGGAAACCGTCAAAAATTACCCGCACAGGCTCGAGGGTCTGAAGTTTTTCCCCAATCATCGAAACCAAAACATCATCGGGAACCAAGTGTCCTTGCTTCATGATCGGTTCAACCCGTTGGCCCAATTCTGTACCCCTTGCGATATGGTCGCGCAGAATATCGCCTGTAGAGATTTGCAGCAGGTTATGCTCAGTCGCCAAACGCGCGGCTTGTGTGCCTTTTCCTGCGCCTGGAGCGCCCAAAAAAATGATCACTTGATTCTCGAGCTTAGTATTCTCTGGTTTGGTATTGTCCATCCTGCTCCCTTGTATTGGCTCGAGCTGTATCTGCGCTCGAGTGCCTGAACAGCTCAACAGCTCAACATTTCATCTTAACAGCTCATTTTGGAATCTCAGTTTACAGAAATCCCCCCTGGATCACAGGGGGGATTTGCCAACATTGCTCATGCATACACTTTGTTTACTTGGTAGGTAACACTTACAAGCGTTCCCGCAAACGTCCGCCGCCCGAAAGCAAGTTGCGGTTGGGGCGGTACAAAGTCAATTGGGCTTCCACTTGTTTGAGGGTATCCAGCGCGACCCCCACCACAATCAGCAAACCCGTTCCCGAAAAGGCAAAGGCGGTTGCTCCGCCAATTCCGGTTGCATTGGTCAGCACCTGTGGGGTCAAGTAAAGCAGCCCCAAAAAGATGGCTCCCCACAAGGTAATACGGCTGCTGATGTGCTGCAGGTATTCCATAGTTGCAACCCCGGGGCGCACGCCAGGAATAAACCCGCCCGATTCCCGCAAATTCTCGGCAATGCGGCGAGGATCAAACTGAATACTGTTGTACAAATAGGTAAAACCCACAATCAACAGCACTTCTATCGCTAAACCAGTAATGGTTTGACTGGTCAGATATTTACCAATAAAAATAGCAGCGCTCGAGGTAGGATTTGCCGAAGCAATAAACTGCGGGATGGTAATCAAAGAACTCGAGAAGATCACAGGGATCACCCCAGCCGAGTTGACTTTGATCGGCAAATAGGTGGCTTGCCCCCCACTGCTGCGTCCGCCGCCCATTTCTTTACGGGCATACTGTACGGGAATACGGCGCTCGGCTTGTTGAACAAATACAATACCTGCAATAACCACCAAGATTAAAGCAAAAAATGCGGTCACTGCCAGCAAGGATACCGTACCGTTCTGAAACAGATTAAAAATATCTTGGAAGACATGAGGAAAACGGTTGACAATGCCTGCGAAAATAATCAAGCTGATCCCGTTACCAATGCCCACTTCAGAAATCCGTTCACCAATCCATAAGGTAAAGGCGATGCCCGCAACTTGGGTCAGTACCACGGTCATCCGCAGTAAAAAACCAGGTTCCCAACCGGGCAATAGAAACGCCCCGTTGTTGCTTTCCACCACACTGATGGTCAAAAACAGGGCTTGAATTGCGCCCAAAATAATAGCAGCCACTCGAGTGTATTGACTGATCTTTTTGCGACCTTCTTCGCCTTCTTTTTGTAACTTCTCGAGGGAAGGTACTGCCGAGGTTAGAATTTGAATCACAATGCTGGCGGTGATGTAGGGCAATACCCCCAGCGCGAAAATACTGAACTGCGTAAGGTTCCCGCCCGAAATCCCGCTAATAAGACTGAACAGGCCACCCGCAGCGCCGGCAGCCTGATCAATTTTACCTGGGTTGATCCCTGGGGTGGGGATGTGACTCCCCAACCGAAAGATCGCCAAGAGCAGCAAAGTGAACAGAAACTTCCGTTGCAGATCAGGAATTCTGAATGCATCACGGAAGGAGCGAAGCATCAGGCTTCCTTGTCGTCCTCACTGCCTTCTGGAAGCACAACTTGGCCTCCAGCAGCAGCAATTTTGGCAATAGCCGTGGCGCTCGCGCCATCGACATGCACCGTGTAGGCGCTAGCGATTTCGCCATTGCCGAGCAACTTGGTAGGACGGTTGGTATTGCGAACCAAACCACTCTCGATCAATTCGATCACCCCGATGACGCTACCCGCCTCGAAACGCTCCTCGAGGTCGCTGACATTAACCACCCAGTAGGTGGTTCCTACATGGTTAAAACCACGCTTGGGCAGGCGGGAAATCAGGCCGCCCGGTCCTGAACCCACGAAGAAGTGACCTTTACCGGCACCACTTCGTGATTTTTGACCCTTGTGACCCCGACCCGAGGTCTTATCGACCCCACCAGGCCCACGACCCACGCGCTTTGCCACTTTACGTGAACCTGCGTTGGGTCTCAGTTCGTTGAGTTTCATTCTTTCACCTCGACCTGTGCATCGGTCTGAGTTAATTCCTTAACCTCGAGTAAGAATTTCACTTTGTTGATCATCCCTCGAGTGGAAACATTGTCCACTACGGTTTTGAAATCACCCATTTTGTGCAAGCCCAAGGCTTTCACAGTTGCGATCTGATCACCGGGGCGACCAATTAAGCTGCGCGATAATGTGATGTGGATCATTCTGTTCCCCTGAGTACCGCCACCTGCTTGGCAGTCCGCAGCTTGGAGAAACCGTCAAACACGGCGTATGCCACGTTAATTTGGTTTCGTGAACCCAGTTCTTTGGACAGCAAGTTGGTGATGCCCGCTAGCTCGGCAATCGAGCGTGGCACGGTTCCTGCAATTACGCCGGTACCTGGGCCTGCGGGTTTGAGAATCACTTGGCTGCTGGTGCTGATTCCTACGATGTCGTGCGGAATCGTACCGTTTTCCAAAGGAACTTTGATCATGTTTTTGCGGGCTACCGATTTGGCTTTTTCAATGGCCATAGGGACTTCTTTGGCTTTACCAATTCCCATGCCCACACGACCATTGCGATCCCCCAAAATTACCAGAGCGGCGAAGCGGAAGCGACGACCCCCTTGATAGGTTTTGGCGGTGCGGTTGACCGTGATCATCTTTTCTTCAAATTCGCTAGGTTCGCGTTCGGTACGACGATTAGAAGTCAAGGCCACCCTCCCTCGCTGCTTGTGCCAGCGCTTTTACTCGACCATGGTACTTGTAGGAACCCCGATCAAAGACCACTTGCTTCACACCCTTGGCTAGAGCAGCCTCAGCGATAGCTTTACCCACGGCAGCAGCCACGGCGCTTTTATCGCCTGTAACCGCCAGTGTTTTAGAACCCGCTTGGGCCAAGGTGATACCTTGGGCATCATCAATGATTTGGGCGTAGATATGCTTGCTCGAGCGGAATACGCTAAGGCGTACCCGTCCACCAGCACGCACTTGGTTACGGTTACGCAATTTACGGCGCAGTGTACGGTCAGCAATGCTCATTTCTTACCTTTCCCACCGGATGCAGCTTTTCCGGGTTTAAGTGTGATTTTCTCGCCCACAAAACGCACACCCTTACCGTGGTAAGCGTCTGGTTTGCGAACTTTACGCACATTGGCAGCCACTTGACCAACCAACTGCTTGTCGATGCCCACGATATTAATCTTGGTTTGCTCGGGGACTTCAAATTTGATGCCCGCAGGTGCGTCCAAGGTGATCGGGTGGCTGTAACCGATGGTCAGCTCGAGGGTATTGCCGTTCAGCTTGGCGCGGTATCCCACACCTTTCAGCTCGAGGTTGATCACAAAACCGTCGGACACCCCTTTGACCGCGTTGGCAATCAAAGTGCGGCTCAGGCCGTGCAAAGCTTTGTGTTTTTGGCTATCACTGGGGCGCGAGACCACCAGGGTTTCGGCCTCGAGCGCGACAATCAGTTCGTTGTTAAACGGAACCTGAAGTTCACCTTTGGGGCCTTTAACTTTAATGAGACCAGATTCAATCTGGGTGGTTACGCCCTTAGGGAGCGTAATCGCTTGTCTTCCAATACGTGACATGATTCACGCCCCTTTAGTAGATAACGCAGATGACTTCGCCACCGACACCGAGCTTGCGTGCTTCCCGATCAGGGAGCAGTCCTCTCGAGGTGGAAATCACCGCTAGACCCAAGCCTTTGTGGACTCGGGGAAGATCTTCGTGTGAAACGTAGGCGCGGCGACCAGGGCGCGAAATGCGCTCGATGTGTTTGATCACTTGCTCACGCTTGGCACCATATTTCAGGCCCAGACGCAACACATCAAACTTGTCTTCTTGGTCTTTAACGTATTCAACACTCGAGATGTAGCCTTCACGCAGCAACAATTGCGCGAGTTGCTTCTTGAATTTCGAGGCTGGCACGTCCACGCTGTCTTTGTAAACGCGGGTTCCGTTACGGATGCGCGTCAGCATATCTGCGATTGGATCACTGTGCATGTATTCCTCCGCAAAAAGCCGTTATGAGTGGCTTTTTGGTGGAGGGGAAAAGGTTTTTCCCCTATTATCGCTTCCCTTGTCAGACGGTAACAACTCAAATGAATCGTCCGTATCCGCAAGGCTTCATCGCTTGCATGGTTGTGGGTGAAAACGCACCCCTCGAGTGTTATAGCTGGTTGGTTAAAACCACGCTCGAGTTTACCAGCTTGCTTTTTTCATTCCAGGCAACTCGCCTTTGTGAGCCAATTCGCGCACGCAAATACGGCACATTCCAAAGAAACGGTAGTAAGCTCTGGCCCGACCACATCTGGAGCAGCGGTTATATGCTTGCACTCCAAACTTGAAGCGGTCTTTCTCCACTTTTACAACTTTACCTTTATTCGCCATACGTCCTCGATTACTTGCGGAAGGGGAAACCAAGTGCTGTAAGCAGCGCTTTGGCCTCTTCGTCGGTTTTAGCGGTGGTGACAATGGCAATATCCATTCCACGAACGCTGTCTACCATATCATAGGTGATTTCTGGAAAGATGAGCTGTTCGCGCACACCCATGGTGTAGTTGCCACGCCCGTCAAAGGCGTTGGGGTTAATCCCACGAAATTCACGAATGCGGGGCAGCGCAATATTGAGCAATTTCTCGAGGAAAACATACATGCGCTGTCCGCGCAATGTCACCTTGAGGCCCACCGATTGGCCTTCACGCAATTTGAAGTTGGAGATGCTTTTCTTGGCCTTGGTCACGACGGGCTTTTGCAGCGCGATCAGTCCCATTTCCTTGGCAGCACGCTCGAGGGCTTTGCTGTCTTCTTTGCTGTGGCCCAAACCTTGGTTCAGCACCACTTTTTCGATTTTGGGTACTGCCATGATGCTCGAGTAACCAAATTCCACTTGAAGGGCAGCACGTACCTCTTCGTTGTAGCGTTCTTTGAGTGTCTTCACCAGCAACCCCTTAATCCATTACCTTGCCGCTTTTCACAGCGACTCGGACTTTCTTGCCTTCGACTACCAAGTGGCGCACTCGAGTTGGTTTTCCCGACTCGGGATCGACCAAACGCAGTCGCTCCATAGGCATCGCGGCTTCACGCTTTTCGATGCGGCCTTCGGCATTACCGGCAGCCTTAACATGCTTGGTAATCATGTTCAGACCTTCGACCACGGCTTTTTTGGCTTCGGGCATGACCAGAAGAACTTTTCCAGTTTGGCCCCGATCTTTACCTCGAGCAATCAGTACGGTATCGCCTTTCTTAATCCACAGACCCATTAGAGTACCTCCGGAGCCAGTGAGATGATCTTCATGAATTTACGGTCTCGCAATTCACGCGCAACAGGGCCGAAAACGCGGGTTCCGCGAGGCTCGCCTTGGTTGTTGATGATCACCGCAGCATTCTTATCGAAGCGAATGATGCTTCCATCAGGACGCTGAACCGAATGCTTGGTGCGAACGACCACTGCTTTCACAACGTCGCCTGCTTTAACCACACCACGCGGTGTTGCTTCTTTGACGCTGGCGATGATGATGTCGCCGACATAGGCGTAGCGGCGGTTGCCACCCCCACCTTTGGTCAAACCTTTGGAGCCAATGCCGTTGTTCATCACGCGGATACACATGATTTCTCTGGCACCCGTATTATCGGCTACATCGAGACGGCTGAAGGGAATAATCATGCCCCACCGCCAATTTTCTCGTTGCTGCTGGCTCTAGCACGCTCTACCAATTTAAGCACTTTCCAGGCCTTGGTTTTGCTGATGGGGCGCACGGAGAGAATCTCCACACGGTCTCCCTGCTTGTATTCGTTGGTTTCATCGTGGGCCGCGTACTTCTTGGATCGAGTGACCACTTTACCGTAGAGGGGGTGCTTAAATTTGCGCTCCACTTTTACGGTAACGGTCTTATCCGCCTTGTCGCTCACGATCACGCCAGTCAAAATCTTTTTGGGCATGAGTCCTATACTCCTTACTTCTGTTGTGAAGCGACGGTCAAGAGTTGCGCGACTTCACGGCGGATTTTACGCACCCGCGAAGGATTTGCCAACTGACCAATGACATTCTGAAAGCGCAGTTCCATCAGCTCTTTCTTGCGTGCCACGACTTCTTTCTGAATGTCTGCGCTCTCGAGCGCCTTCATCTCACTGAGCTTCATCGTATACCTCGCGCTTGACCATACGGGTTGCGATGGGCAACTTATGTCCCGCCAAACGGAACGCTTCTCGAGCTTGCTCTTCGGTGACACCTGCCACCTCAAACATGACGCGACCAGGTTTGACTACCGCGACCCAGTATTCCACAGCGCCCTTACCTTTACCCATTCGGGTTTCGGCGGGTTTCTTGGTCACAGGTTTGTCGGAGAAAACGCGGATGTAGATTTTACC
>JANYFS010000408.1 GCA_025359705.1 Deinococcales bacterium
CCCTCGAGCGCACAAATAGCAGGCTCGAGCGTGTGGCTAGAAAAAACATCCCTTGTAATGTAAATAATATAATGTAAATAACTGATGTTACGCACCTAGATTTTTGATTTTTAGTAATTGCATTTGTGGTTATAAAGTAACGATTTAATTTTTATATTATTACTTTGTTTTTTAAATGTGATTCAGGATTTAATTTACTCCATCTCCCGAAGAATTTCTCCAAATATTTTCCGAAAAAAATGTGTATTTTAATTACTAGATATCTATTTTATTTACAATATTTTACCCATAATTACTTATTTTGAATTTTCTAGGTGCGTAACATCAGTTATTAAAGAGATAAAAACACAATAATTACAATAAATTATTTAAAACCTATATTCCAAGTGATTAATTTGAGACATCCCCTCGAGCCAACCTTCAATCAAACCCATAATTCAAATACAACCCCTCCTTCACTCGAGCTAAGGTCACTTCGGCAATGGCCCCCGCCTCTCGGGTTCCTTCCATCACCAAATCCATCACATCTTTGGGGCGGCTTTGGTAAAACGCTCGGGTTTGTCGTATCGGCTCGAGCTGGGTGTTGATGCTGCGGGCCAGTTGGAGCTTGCAGTCCACGCAACCTCTGGCCCCACTGCGGCACTCGAGGGCAATTTCGGGGGCATTGGGGCTGAACATCTGGTGGTACGAAAAAACGGTACAGACCTCGGGCCGCCCTGGGTCGGTTTTGCGGGCTTTGAGTGGGTCGGTTAGGGCGGTCAAAACCTTCTCGCCCACGGTAACACTCGAGTCGGAAAGATACACCGCATTCCCCAAACTCTTGCCCATTTTGGAGTTGCCATCCAAACCCCGCACGCGAGGGGTGGCACTCAGTTGGATCTGGGGTTCTTTGAGAATACCCGCGCCATCAGCTTTGCCATAAATGCTATTGAACTTCCGTACCAACTCTCGAGTCTGCTCGAGCTGAGGCAGTTGGTCTTCGCCCACAGGAACCAAATCCGCATCAAAAATGGTGATGTCGGCGGCTTGGCTGACTGGGTAGCCCAAAAATCCGTAGGTCACGGACTCGCCAAATAAACTGCGCTTCTCGGCAATTTCGGTTTTGACCGTGGGGTTTTGCTGCAACCTCGAGAGTGTCACCAAATTGGAGAAAAATACGGTCAACTCGGCAATTTGGGGGATCTGTGATTGAATCACCAGCCTCGAGACGTTGGGATCAAGGCCCACTGCTAGGTTATCCAAAGCCACCTCGAGGACATTTTCCCGCACCAAGGCGGGGTTGTGAAAGTGGTCGGTCAGGGCTTGCACATCTGCCAGCAGCACAAAGGTTTGGTACTGGTGTTGCAGGGCTACCCGCTGTTGCAGCGAGCCAAAAAGGTGTCCAATGTGCAGTTTTCCTGTAGGGCGGTCTCCAGTCAGGATGCGTTTTTGGTTGGTTGCTTGTGGTGTTGCTTGAGTCTGGTTCATAACATCCTCCAAAACAAAAAAATCCCCAGCCGTATGGGGCTGGGGAAAGTGCAAGATGTGGCTCGAGCGGGATCTCTGGTGTTCTATCCCAAGTTGGCACAATGCAGCGCGACCCAGCGTAATCTGGGCCACCACCAATACTGCACTGCATTCGACATGACTCGAGGGTATATCAGGGATGAAAGAAAGTCAATTTCTTTGTGAACCCCTTGTGAACAATTAAACATTTTTATCTGAAAAACCGTTATGCTAGGGCATCATGGAGTATCCGAGCTTAGTTTGGCACCTCAAAAGCACCTCTTTGTTTGAAGATATGGAGCTTGAAGAACTGGGTAAGGTGGCGGAAACCACGCCCTACCGCGTTTTTTCTATGGGCGATATTGTGTACCGCATGGACGACCCCAGCGATGCAATTTATTTTGTCAAGTCGGGTTTGGTCAAGATCAGCAAATTTTTACCCAACGGCAAAGAAGCCATTCTCGCTATGGTCGGTCAGTACGATGTGTTTGGAGAGCTGTTGCTCACCCCCGAAGAACGCCGTCCTACTCAGGCTGAAGCCCTTACCGATACCATTTTGATCGTGCTGCCTCGAGCCGAGTTGCAACATTTACTTCAGCATCGCCCCGCTATTGCGCTCAAATTTATCCAATTGATGGCAGCCCGTTTGTTCGAGGCCCAAAATTGGACTGCCGAAGTCAGTACCTTTAGCGCTCCAGAGCGGGTTGCCAGTTTGCTCTACCGCCTAGCCCTCGAGTTTGGGGTGGAGCATCCCGACGGAACCGAAATCTCGATCAAACTGAACCAAGAGGATATGGCCCGCATGGTGGGAGCCACTCGAGAGACCATCAGTCACTGCCTCAGCAAGCTCAAAGAGATGGGTGCGCTTGTCACCAGCAAAAATCCTTTGGTGGTCTATCCCGAATTGCTGCTCAAATATTTGCATGGTCGCTGAGTGTCGCCAGCAATAGCCTCAACTCGAGCCGAAACGGTGCTATACCTCGAGCTAACTGCCTTGAAGGGTCAACTCGAGCCACCATTACAACTGCTCGAGTACGCCAAAAATCTACACGTTCAACCCGCTTGCACGCAGCTTTTTTTACTCAAAAGCCGTGAACAAGTGGGGCTTTTTTTGCTCGAGTCGTTTTGGAGTTCTGAACCTGTGGGTGCGGAATTTGCATCGCCATTTGCATCGCCATTTGTATCGCCATTTACATCGCTCGAGGGCTGGAAGGTACGCTTGTGGCATTTTGAACGGATCGCGCTCGAGGTTTAGATTTAACCCAAGTTTAACCCAGCACATTTAAAACGCGCAGCAAACCATAAATAAGCAATGGCACGACTATAATTGCCGCCGTGAGTTTGGTCAATCGCCACCAATAGTCGGCGGTTTCTTTTATCGTGTCGGTGATATTTTGGCTGTTATTTTCTTTGGGAGTGGTTTTGGCAGGGTCTTGGGGCAAGTCGTTCTGGCTCATGGCTCTATTTTGACAGAAAAACGTTTGCAGAAAGCGACTTATACGTAAATTTGTAGTAAGCTAAACCCCGTGACCAAGCGTGTCAAAGCGAATTTTGAGGGGGATAACGCCGTGGCTGAAGCCGCGCCGAAAAAACCCAGATCACCCAGAGCAACTAAGACACCTAAATCAAGCCAACCAAAATCAGGTTTGAGGGCTACTTCACCTCAATTTTCAACCGCCAAAGAAGTTTCGGTGCGCTCGAGGGTGCTGTCCGAGATATTGGGTTTGGTGGTGCTGAGTGTGGGTGGCTTGCTCTGTTTTACGATTTATTTTCCTACACAATATTTGGGCGGCATGGGTTCATTGCTCAAAACCTATTTGATTACCCAAATTAACTGGGGTATGTATGTTTTGCCGATTCCCTTTATGGTCTACGGCCTA
Organism: Deinococcales bacterium; assembly: GCA_025359705.1. GTDB lineage: Bacteria > Deinococcota > Deinococci > Deinococcales > Deinococcaceae > JACMOA01. Next base: position 3,366 of record JANYFS010000408.1, read on the forward strand.
GCGATCTTTACCTTGCGTCCCTTAGCAAAACTGAGCCGTATGCTGCTGGGTTTGGTGGTTGTGGTGTTTGTTGCCATGATTGCCGCCGATATTCTGAAGCCTGGCAGCAGTGGCGATCTGGTGCGCGATCTGGGGTACACCCTCAGCAATGCTCTGGGACGAGTTTCTTTGGTCTTGCCCATTGCCATCATGGGTTTGGGCCTCGAGCTGATTTTGGGCTTGAGACCCTTTTTGCTGGCAAAAGGGCTGTTGGTGTTGCTGGCACTGCTGGCCTTGCGGATTTTTCGGGCCTTTCGCAGCATTTTTGCGCAGGCCACACAGGTCACGCAGTTGCTGGGTCGCCGCAACGCCGTGCGGGGCAAGCTCGAGGGATACCGCAAAAACCTAGTGGCAATTGCTCAGCTTTACCCCAAAAGCCAAGAATTGGCCCGCTGGCAAGCCGAATCCAATCTGGCAGCCCAAAACATCGCGGCGGCAGATCTGGCAAGCCTCGAGCAGATCGAACTCGAGATTGCGGCGTGGCAGCATTTGGTGGGCGAATTCGCTAGCCTGCGAGCAGGGGATTTACGCAAGGATCTGGCGGACGAGAACCAGCGCCTACCCGAAGAATTACTGCAACCCGACGAGCGCCTGCACCGTGTGCTACCTGGGCGGCTCGAGGTCACAAACTTATTGGAGCAGCAGCGCCGCATCATCATGCTCGAGGGTTCCAAGTTGCAGGCCAGCGCCCAAAAACTGCTGGCAGAGCGGGAACGCACCGAAAAAACCTTGCTGGAAACCCTGAGTGCGGGCAAGCTCGAGCGGGAACTCAATTCGCACCAGCAGCGCTTGGAATCGTGGAAAAACCTGCAAGCCAGCGCCAAAAGTTGGATTTCCCGCTCGAGGGCGGTGTTGCCGTGGGTGGCTTTTGCCCAAGAACTCGAGCAAAACCCCGCGCTCGATCTCTACCTCGAGGATCTGAAACTGGCCCTAAGCACCGAACCCCAGCAAACCCTCGAGGATTTTCGGGCCTGGAGCCGCAGTTTGGGGGTGGCACGCCAGCAGTATGAACGGGAACTATTGCGGGTCAAAGCCCAAGAAAATGAGCGCAAAGACCTCGAGGATCACAACGATATTGACGATCACGAAACTTCGCTCGAGCAGGCTTTATCGGGGTTTTCGGGACATGCTTCTGGGAGTGTTGGGAATTCTAAACATTTGGGGAATTCAGGAAATTTAGGAAATTTAGGAAATACTGGGGTTTCCCTCGAGCCAGATTCCAAATACTCACCCTCTGAGCAAGAAGAACACCAGGAAGATAACTGGGATACCGCATCTCCGCTCGAGGTTGCCACGATTATTCGCCAACGCTCGAGCCTGAAAAACGATGTGCTGCCTTGGGAAGAGGCTCCGCTCGAGGGTGTGGCTGCAAACCGCTCCTCAAACCCAAATAATCAAAATAATCAAAAAAGCGACCAAACGCCTGCACCTTTGCCCGCCGTGGGCGGAATTCCTGTAGAGAAACCCAAAGCGGATTTGCTCGATCCCATTCCGCCCCTGCCTGCCGATTTGCAGACCCTAGACAAGCACGCTCAAAGCCGAGGATTACTGATCGACCAAGCCTTTGTGAACTTTAAGGTCAATGCCAAAGTGGTGGACTTCTCGAGGGGGCCAACTGTGACCCGCTACGAGATCGAACCCGCCCCTGGCGAAAAAATTGCTCGCATCAGCAACCTTTCCAACGACCTCGCACGGGTTTTGGCAGTCAGTGGAGTGCGGGTGGAAGGGAATATTCCTGGTAAAAATGTGGTGGGCCTCGAGGTTCCCAACGCAGTGCGCGAGCCTGTGGCTTTCCATGCTACCGCGATCAGTGCGGCCTTCCGTCAGTCCAAGGCGAAGTTGCCCTTGATCATTGGCAAAACCATCGATGGCGAAATTTTTGTGGGCGACCTTGCCAAAATGCCGCATTTGCTGATTGCAGGCTCGACGGGTTCGGGAAAATCGGTCTGTGTCAATACCCTGATCACCTCGATGTTGTTTCGTTATCTGCCCCAAGAACTGCGCTTCATCATGATCGATCCCAAAATGGTGGAATTAACCCCCTATGACGGCATCCCACACCTGATTCGTCCTGTGGTCACCAACCCCGCCGATGCTGCTGGGGTGTTGCTGGGTTGTGTGGCTCACATGGAGCGCCGCTACAAAATGATGAGTAAAATCGGGGCCAAAAACCTCGAGCAATACAACGCCAAAGCCAAACAAAT
>JANYFS010000051.1 GCA_025359705.1 Deinococcales bacterium
TATAGCGCAATCCGAAATGATCAACACAAAAATACCTCGAGTGATCCTTGGTACATCTCGTCTCACGCGAAAATCCTCATTACATCTCTAAAATGTGTATCCATCTTACTGCTGAGCGCTATAGTTGGTAACTATGGTGAGCAAGCTGATTGGTCAGTGATCTTTTCAGTAGCCTTTTTTGCCACTAATTTTTGTAAAGTAAAAACGAAAAAACCCGCCTCAAGGCGGGTTTTTATTTTGGTGGAGCTGAGCGGGATCGAACCGCTGACCTTCTGAATGCCATTCAGACGCGCTCCCAGCTGCGCCACAGCCCCGTAGGTGTTACGAGATATTGGGAATTGCTCTCTCGAGCGAAATAGATCTTAGCAGTGAGTACCGTTTTCGTCAAGCCCTATGTGTGGAGGCATAGTGTGAAGGCAAGCCAAAGATGAGCGACTCGAGCGGCTGAAACAGGCTTTTGAGTTGTTATGGTTGGTACATGGAACCCTCGAGCTAAATACCAATCTTGCATTCTGCGAAATACTAGAATAGAATTATGTTAAATACAGATTACATCGCCCTCAAGTGAAAGTACAACCTTCAGAAAACATTAGGAGAAACGATGAAAAAGATCACCCCGTTTTTGTGGTTCGCTGGCGACCCTTTAGAAGTTGCAGGGTTTTACCTTTCCGTTTTCCAAAATGCCCAAATACTAGCTCAACACCCCCAATCGGTACGCATTCAACTCGAGGGGCAAGAACTCATTGTGTTTAACGGCGGGCCACACCACACCCTCACGCCAGCTACTTCGCTTTTTGTATCCTGCGAAACCCAAGCGGAAATCGATACTTTATGGGAAAAACTGCTCGAGGGCGGTGGGAAGCCCAGCCGTTGCGGTTGGTTGCAAGATAAATATGGTTTGTCTTGGCAGTTGGTTCCGCCCATATTGGGTGTGTATTTGCAAGATCCAGACCGAGTTAAAGCTAAACGGGTGATGGAGGCCATGTTGCAAATGAACAAATTGGATATTGCCACCCTCGAGGGGGCGCACAAAGGCCCATAAATGCGGTAAATCATCACTAGCTCGAGTTTGATACCTCAAAATTTGGCATAAAAAATTTGGGATAAAAAAATACGCTTGAGACTGTCCTCGAGCGTATTTTTTCCCAACAAAAAACGAATAATAAAATACAATCCCCTAATTTTCCCCAAACACGCCCAAATTCCGAAACCGCCTCGAGCGTTGCTCCAGCACTTCTTCGCCCGACAGTTGGCTTAGCTCCTCGAGGTGACGCAGCACCGCTTCCTTAAAGTTGGCAACTGTGGTGTCCAGATCCAAATGTGCGCCGCCCAGCGGCTCGGGGATCACTTCTTCCACAATACCCAGCTCGAGCAGATCTTGACCCGTGAGCCGCAGGCTTTCGGCGGCGCGGGGCGCTTCTTTGGCATCGTGAAAGAGAATTGCGGCGCAGGATTCGGGGGAAATCACGCTGTACCACGCGTTTTGCATGATCATCACACGGTTGCCCACTCCAATTGCCAGTGCGCCGCCCGATCCGCCTTCACCAATCACAATACTCAGGGTGGGAACGGTTAGCGAGGCCATCTTCGCAATGCTCTCGGCAATGGCCCAGGCTTGGCCCCGTTCTTCGGCAGCAATGCCTGGATAGGCTCCTGGGGTATCGATAATGGCAATCACGGGCAGCCCGAACTTCTGGGCCATATCCATTAGGCGCATGGCTTTGCGGTAGCCTTCTGGGTGGCTCATCCCAAAGTTGCGTTTGATGTTGCCCTTGGTATCGCGGCCTTTTTGCTGCACCAACAGCATCACAGGGCGGCCCTCGAGGGTGGCTGGCCCGCCGATCAGGGCTTGGTCGTTGCCGTAACAGCGGTCTCCTGATAGTTCTACAAAGTCACTGAAGGCCCGTTCTACATAGTCCAAACCGGTAGGGCGGCTTGGGGTGCGGGCCAGTTGTACTCTGGCCCAGCGGCTCAGTTTGGCATCTTCACTCGAGCGCAACCCCTCGAGCTTGTGTTTCAGATTGCTGATCTCCTGCACCAAATCGGCTCCGGTATCGCGCATGGTTTTTTCTAGGGCATGTAAGGCACTCTCGAGCGAGCGGACATTTTCGCTCATATCTTGTACTCCTGAACGGGCGCTTTTTTGTGCTTAGAACCCAGATGATCCAGCAATTGGGCCAACAACGTGCGCTGCTTACGGCGATCCACCACAATATCCACCATGCCATGCTCGAGCAGAAATTCGGAGCGCTGGAAGCCTTCGGGCAGATTTTGGCGAATGGTTTGCTGAATCACACGGGGGCCAGCAAAACCGATCAAAGCGCCAGGTTCTGCCAAAATGACATCGGCAATGGTGGCAAAACTGGCAGTCACTCCGCCGGTGGTGGGGTCGGTCAACAGGCTGAAATAGGGCAGCCCCGCCTTACCCAAGGCGTTGAGAGCAACGGTGGTTTTGGCCATTTGCATCAGCGACAATACGCTTTCTTGCATTCTGGCTCCGCCGCTGGCACAGACAATCAGCAGCGGGACTTTGCGCTCGAGGGCCAATTCCGCCGCTCTGGTGATCTCTTCGCCAACCACGCTGCCCATTGAACCGCCCTGAAAGCTAAAATCCATCAGGGCCAGCACCAAAGGGCGCTCGAGGATGCGGCCTTCACCACACAAAATTGCATCAGGGCGACCTGTTTTTTGCTGCGAACGTTTGATGCGGTCTGGGTAACTTTCGCTATCCTTAAACTCGAGGGGATCGAGTGGGGTGACATGTCCGCTGCTTTGTACAAAGCTATGTTCGTCCAGCAGAAAAGCAATGCGCTCCTCCACCGAAATCCGATTATGAAACCCGCACGAGGGACATACTTTTTTCTCGGCAAGCAGATCTTTTTTGTAAGTTTGCACACTACAGTGCGTACACTTGCTCCACAACTCGGGAAGGTCGTCTTGTACCACCAATTGGGGTTTTTTTCGTCTAAAAATACGGTCTAGGGCCACAGATATATCCTCATCTTGATCAAAACCACCCTCGAGGGGGCTTGAAAGCGATCAGCGAATTCTAACCCAACGGTTGTGTGGTAGTGATGTGTTTGCACAGGGTACAAAAAATCTGATCGAGCGGAAATCATTTTTTTTAGAATACCTCGAGCCTTTCTGAGAAGATGAAAAGGGGAGACTGTGCTGAGATTTTGGGTAGGATTTTGGGCAGTGTAAGGGAATCTGAGCATCCCTAAAACTCTCGAGCGTATTTTTTGGTACATCGCTCACCCCTCGAATCGCTCACCCCTCGAGCCTCGAGCCACCCTACAAAACCAACCTAAAACCTCACCGAAAATCTAACCGAAAAACGAATAACGAATCACGAACTACGAATAACCAATCACACACAGTAAACTGTTCCAGATATGCGTCCACTTCTTTACCTTATTTTGGCCCTCAGTTTAATCCCTGCGCTGATTTTGGGGTACAACCGAATTTCCTACGAGGAAAACTACAAAACCCTGACTGTGGCGATGGATTACCAAGCCCTCGAGGAGCAGAGTTCCCGCACTGGAACCCCCATTGCTGACTTGCTTAGCAGCGATCAACAAAACGGGGTGAATGGCATTGCCATTTACGAAGACATCGTGCAGAACCGCATCAAACGCGGTGAAGTGATTTATCAGACGGGAGCCGACCTGCTGGCCCAGAATCCCAACGCGGTGGGGATCAAAGCCAACTGGCACTATTACCGCGAAGTGACTCTGGGTGCGGTGAAGGATTTGCCAGACCGTTATGTGTTTCCACACGCCCCTCTCGAGCTGAATGGTTTGCGCTGGGAAGGTTGGTCGGTGCCAATCAATGGGATGCCCGCTGGCCCCAACAAAACGCTGATGGCAGACCTTGAGCGGCAAGGTTTTGTACTGATTTACCGCCCTTGGGAAGAGCTGGGCCTGACCGATCCTGGCTTTGACTTCCCCACGGTTGGTTCACTAAAGGTCGGCTATATCGCCTTTGGTGGCGACAAAGTAACAGGCTCGAGTACCCCAGAAAAGCTCGAGAAGGTCAAAAGCCGTTTGGGTGAGGCTGTGGTGGCCTATATTGAGTCCACTGAACAAGACAATTTGAGTTTTATGCTCGAGGGACGGGCGGGAATTCGTTTGTTTGCGATCAACCCGATTTGGCAAGCGGCCCTCGCCCCCAGCGAGGTTGCCAGCAAGTTTGTTTTGGCGGCCCGCGAGCGGCAGCACCGCATTTTGTACCTGCGCCCCTACGAAACCCAAACCGATACCCTGCTGATGCTGACCGACATTGCCAGTGGTCTAAAGGCCGCTAATCTCGAGCTGGGTCGTCCTACCGCCATCAACTATCTCCCAGACGATTTACTGCGCTGGCTGTGTTTGCTTGGCCCCTTCTGTGGCCTGATTTTGCTGCTCTCGAGCTACCCCCTGCGCTGGTTGGCTACGGTAATGGGTCTGGCGACCTTGGGAATTGTGATTTTGGCGGGTGGTTTTGATGTTTTTGGGACTTTGGCACTGCTGGCAGGTGTGACTTTCCCTGCACTCGGCCTGACTATGCGCCGCAATTCGCCGCTGGATTGGTTGATTGCCTCACTATGGACACTAGTGGGAGTAATTTTCTTGGCAAGTCTGGGAACCAGTTTGCTGGGAATGCTGGGCCTCGAGCCGTTTAAGGGTGTGTCGCTGGTCTTGTTCTGGCCCATTTTGCTGTTTATTGGCGCACTGATTCCCAACCAAGACATCCGCAAAACCATAGACGCACTGTACCGTTACCCCATCAAAATGGGGGATGTTGCGATTATTGGAATTGCGCTGGGCGCAGGAGCTTTGATTTTTTTGCGGCGGGGCAATACCACGGGTGCAGGAGCCAGTGCGCTCGAGGCGAAGATTCGGGAAGGCTTGCAAGATACCCTGATTCGCCCCAGATTCAAGGAACTGATTGGGCATCCCATTGCCATTTTGGGCCTGACCAAGATGTTTCCGCCCTATTTTAGTAATTTGATGCTGATGGTGGGGGTGTTTGGGCAATCCAGCCTAATGGATACCTTTGCTCACTACCACACCCCGTTTTTGATTAGTTTTTACCGTGCGTTTAACGGGGTGGTATTGGGGGCAGCCATTGGCTTTATTCTGATTCCGATTTTGCTAAGAATCGTCAAATGGTTTAAAAACACCCCTCGAGATGAAAAGCAAGCCTTTGAAGACTCGAGCCGCAGTTGGCGCGGGCAGGGTTGAAGGTAAACTAAAAACTCGAGGGCAGTACACCAAACCGAAGGCGAAATGCTTTCGGGTTTTCTTTTGTCTGAAACAACACACCTTCACCCTTTCGTTTGCTATGCTGGAGGGACACAACACCAAAACCCCTAAATCGAGGAGAATTAATGAAGATTTCAGTACGTTTGGCTTGCATGGTTACGTGGGGAATGACCTCTTGGGTCTCGAGCGCAGTGGCTCAAACCACCACCCTCCCAGCAGATTTGGTTTGGGCGGACGAGTTTAAAGGTACGACCCTCGAGCTAAAAAATTGGGGATTCCAGCTTGGCAACGGTGAGACCACCAATAATCCTGGCTGGGGCAATCGGGAGCTAGAGTATTACACCAACCGCCCCCAAAATGTATCGGTGAAAAACGGAAATTTGGTGATCACCGCCCAAAAAGAGAACTTTAAAGGCGACCTTGCCACGGGTGGCAGCGACAAAACCTATACCTGGACTTCGGGGCGCATTGTCAGCGCACAAAAATTCTCTCGAGCGTTTGGAAAAATCGAAGTGCGGGCCAAATTGCCGCTGGGCAAAGGGATGTGGCCTGCGGTGTGGCTATTGCCCGAACTATCGGGAAATCCCTATGGTTCGTGGGCCTCGAGTGGGGAAATTGATATGCTCGAGACCAAAGGCGACCAACCCAGCAAAGTCTGGCAAACCCTGCATTTTGGCGGACAGTGGCCCAACAACACCAACAGTGGCAATGAATTTACCTTCCCCAAAGTAAAAAATAAAGTGGGCAGCATTGCCGATTGGCATATCTATACCCTCGAGTGGCGCAATGGTGAAATCAAATGGCTGATTGATGGTGTGGTGACCTCTACCAAAACCGCTTGGTGGAGTTCGCAGGCCAATCCGCCTAGCAGCGCCGCCGATCTCAATGCTTGGCCTGCTCCCTTTGATAAACCTTTTTATGCTTTAATCAATCTGGCAGTCGGTGGAAACTTTGGCGGTGATCCCGACTCGAGTACCCCCAATACCAATCAAATGCTGGTTGATTACATCCGTTGGTCTGCATTACCGAACGAGGCTCGAGATGCTGGCCCCCGACCCACGATGGTTTACCCGTGGACAACGAGTGCTGGCCCAGGACGCGGCGCTCTTGCGGATGGTAACTTGATTTATAACACTTCATTTGATTGGCCTACCAGCAATGACCTTGTGAAAGCCAACCCCACAGCATCCACAATCCCCAACATTGCCAACTCGAGCTTTTGGACGGTCTACCAAACCCAAGCGGGCGAAGCCTTTACCCTATCTAACGATGCTACCGCAGGAAACAGTCTAAAACTCGACATTACCAAGCCTGGAAATGTTAATTATGCAGTGCAAATCCGCCAAGATGGACTGAGCATTAAGCAAAAGAAAATTTATCAGGTTGATTTTGATGCGTGGTCTTCGGTGGCGCACAGCATTATGAGCAAAGTGGGTGGTGGCGAATCCAGAGGGTATAGTGCGTATTCGGGAGAGCAAATCATCAATCTTTCGACTACCCCCAATCAGCATCACCGCTACACCTTTACCATGCCTGGAGCCACCGACAATGCAACCCGTATGGAATTCAATTTTGGTGCAGCGGGAGCCAGTCAGGTTTGGCTAGACAATGTGGTGGTTAAAGAAATTGGGGACGCGCCTGTTGCAATGGTGCGCCCACCCTTAAATGATGGAAACTTGATTTATAATGGTGGCTTTTCTGCGGACACCATCAACATCACAGGTATTGCGAACGTTGCCAAAACCTCGTATTGGAATACGTGGGAAAACGGCAATAATGGCCTCGTCACTACGCTCGAGGGCAATGAACTGCATATGGCAGTGGGCCACCTTGATCCTGCCAACAATTGGCATATCCAACTGAACCAACCCAATATTCCCCTCGAGTCTGGCAAAAACTACACCCTAACCTTTAAGGCGCGTGCAGATTCTTCTCGAGCGGTAAATGTGGTGATTGGTGAAAATGGTGGAAGTTATGCCCGTTATTTGAATGATTTTTCAGCACTTGGCTCGAGCGTGCAAACCTTTAAATATACCTTTACCTCGAGTGCTACTAACCCCTTGGCTCAGCTTCAAATATTGGGGGCAGTGGGTAAAGCGGGGGATGCCTACAATATGTACTTTAGTGATTTCAAACTTGTGAAAAATTAGACCCGCTCGAGGGGCCACATTCTCTCTCGAGCTATTTGGTTTACAAGTAAATACTTATGGCAAGATCTGCTCGAGGGAGAAATTACTAAATTGGGCGGTGAAGCCTGCCCGTTTGGGAGAGCAAGCCATCACTCCAATTTGTACCGCTACATTGGGCGGGAAGTAGGCCAATCGCAGCATTTCAAACAAAATTCCGTCCAAGGAATAGTCGATCCGCACCGCATCGCCCTGCCGCTCGAGCCGTAACCACACTCGAGCGGGGTTGTGCTGGAGTGGGACAATATTCCAATCGCTGAAGGTGCGGGTGACTACCGCAGAAAGGCAAAATTTCCCCTCCTCGAGTTCGATTCCTGTTTTGATCCAGTTTTCCCCGTCTAGGCGCAGCATCAGGCCCGCTTGATCGTATAGCTCGATATTAGCTCGATATAATCGCCTGTAAACTGCACCTGTGCCACAAAATTGCCCGCAATCGGTTGCAAATAGGCGTGTCCATTGTCAGACAAAAAACCATAGTGGGTGATCCGCCAAAAATCGGTCTCGAAGTCGGTGGTGATGTTTAGAGTTCCACCCTCGAGGAAAACACCGTTCAAAGACCATTGCTGCGGTTTGTTGAGCCATTGGAAAGTAGACATAAATCAGTTTAACGTGTGACGGATCATGTGTCCTCGAGGCGTTGAAACAAGGGGTGACGTTGCTCAAACATCGTCTGAACCGTCTGTTCAAAAATTAAATTGCGGCTCGAGGGGACGATCAGCATTTTCTTTACTCCCATCACCAGAGTCACCGTGTCGCTTGCCTTCAAGTCCTAGCGCTCGAGTAACCCTAGCACTCGATCAATTTGGTGGGTAGTGTGATTGTGCTACTGCTTGCTATCGTGATCAACGTCCGAGATATTCCCAAATTATATTCCCCTCGAGTCTGTTACAGGCAAGTTTGTTATAGGCGAGATGCGAATTCTAATCAGTGGTCATTACGGTTTCAATAACACAGGCAACGAGGCCATTTTGCTGTGGGTGGTCAAATGGTTCTATAGCGCAATCCGAAATGATCAACACAAAAATACCTCGAGTGATCCTTGGTACATCTCGTCTCACGCGAAAATCCTCATCGTATCTCTAAAATGTGTATCCATCTTACTGCTGAGCGCTATAAAATATTCCCCCTAACGAAAAACTCCCCTTTGAAGACGCGAGTCGCAGTTGGCGCGAACAGAGCTAAGTTTGGCGTTGGTTTGGAGTTGAAGGCGAATTAAAACTCGAGGGCAGTACACCAAACCGAAGGCGAAATGCTTTCGGTTTTTCTTTTGTCTGAAACAACACACCTTCACCCTGCCATTTGCTATGATAGAGGGAAACAACCCAAGAACCCCAGCTCGAGCAGGATGTACGAGGAGAATTTATGCGAATTTCAACACGGTTGGCTTTCTTGGCAGCACTGATCATCACCTCTTGTACCTCAAGCCCAGTGGCCCCAACCCCCCCAGCAGATTTGGTTTGGGGGGATGAATTTAATGGTACAACCCTCGAGCCAAAAAATTGGGGATTCCAGCTTGGCAACGGTGAAACCACCAATAATCCTGGTTGGGGCAATCGGGAACTGGAGTATTACACCAACCGCCTCGAGAATGTATCGGTCAAAGATGGAAACTTGGTGATCACCGCCCAAAAAGAAAACTTTAAAGGCGACCTTGCTACGGGTGGCAGCGACAAAACCTATACCTGGACTTCGGGACGCATTGTCAGCGCACAAAAATTTTCTCGAGCGTTTGGAAAAATTGAAGTGCGGGCCAAATTGCCGCTAGGTAAAGGGATGTGGCCTGCGGTTTGGCTGCTGCCAGAGCTAACGGGAAATCCGTATGGAACGTGGGCCTCGAGTGGGGAAATTGATATGCTCGAGACCAAAGGCGATCAACCCAGTAAAGTCTGGCAAACCCTGCATTTTGGCGGACAGTGGCCCAACAACACCAATAGCGGCAATGAATTTACTTTTCCCAACATTGATAATAAAGCGGGCAGCATTGCTGATTGGCATGTTTATACGCTCGAGTGGCGCAATGGTGAAATCAAATGGTTGATTGATGGGGTAGTTACCTCTACTAAAACCGCTTGGTGGAGTTCGCAGGCCAATCCGCCTAGCAGCGCCGCCGATCTCAATGCTTGGCCTGCTCCCTTTGATAAACCCTTTTATGCTTTAATCAATTTGGCAGTGGGTGGAAATTTTGGTGGTGATCCTGACTCGAGTACCCCCAATAGCAATCAAATGCTGGTCGATTACATCCATTGGTCTACCTTACCTCTCGAGGGTCGAGACGCAGGCCCACGGCCCACTATGGTTTATCCTTGGACGACTGGCCCCGAGCGTGCTTCGCTTGCGGATGGCAACTTGATTTACAACACATCGTTCGATTGGACTGCCAGCAATGAAATTGTTAAAGCCAACCCTACAGCGTCCACCATCCCCAACGTCACTAACTCGAGCTTCTGGACGGTTTACCAAACCCAAGCAGGCGAAGCCTTTACCCTATCCAACGATGCCACAGTGGGCAATAGTTTAAAGCTGGACATTACTAAACCTGGAAATGTTAATTATGCAGTGCAAATCCGCCAAGATGGGCTGAGTATTAAGCAAAAGAAAATTTATCAGGTTGATTTTGATGCGTGGTCTTCGGTGGCGCACAGCATTATGAGCAAAGTGGGTGGGGGCGAATCCAGAGGCTATAGTGCTTACTCTGGCGAGCAAATAATCGATCTATCAACCACTCCTAATCAGCATCACCGCTATACCTTCACCATGCCTGGAGCCACCGACAATGCCACCCGTTTGGAGTTCAATTTTGGTGCAGCAGGGGCCAGTCAGGTTTGGTTGGATAATGTAGTGGTTAAAGAAATTGGGGACGCGCCTGTTTCTGTGGTACGCCCCCCTTTAGCTGATGGCAACTTGATTTATAATGGTGGCTTTACTGCGGATACTGCAAATATCACAGGAATTACAGGTGTTGCCAAAACCTCGTATTGGAATACCTGGGAAAACGGCAATAATGGCCTCGTCACTACGCTCGAGGGCAATGAATTGCATATGGCAGTGGGCCACCTTGATCCTGCCAACAATTGGCATATCCAACTGAACCAACCCAATATTCCCCTCGAGTCTGGCAAAAGCTACACCCTAACCTTTAAGGCGCGTGCAGATTCTTCTCGAGCGGTAAACGTGGTGATTGGCGAAAATGGTGGAAGTTATGCCCGTTATTTGAATGATTTCGCCGCCCTTGGATCTAGCGTGCAAACCTTTAAATATACCTTTACCTCGAGCGTTACTAACCCCTTGGCTCAGCTTCAAATTTTGGGAGCAGTGGGTAAAGCGGGGGATGCCTACAATATGTACTTTAGTGATTTCAAACTTGTGAAAAATTAGACCCGCTCGAGAGGTAATTTAAGAAACCGAAGCTGAAATGCTTTCGGTTTTTCTTTTGGCTTTGGACTGAATCACCCCCTCGAGTCTGCTACAGTCTTAGGCAAGATGCGAATTCTAATCAGCGGTTATTACGGTTTCAAGAACACAGGCGACGAGGCCATTTTGCTGTCCATCGTGCGCGAACTGAAGGCCCAGGGCCACCAAGTCACGGTTTTGTCCAATGATCCCGTGCAAACCAATGACGCTTTCAAAGTGCAAACTTTGGGCCGAATGCAACCCCTCGAGCTGATACGCGGTTTGGTCAATTGTGATGTGCTGTTTTCGGGGGGCGGCGGCCTGCTGCAAGATAAAACCTCGAGCCGAACCCTCAGCTATTACCTGTGGATTATTGGGTTGGCCCAGCGCATGGGCAAAAAAGTGGTGATTTTTAACCAAAGCATCGGGCCACTGAGTGCCAAAGGCGAAAAACGGGTAGCAAGAGCCTTGCAAAAAACCCAAAACCTAGTGCGGGATCGGGGAAGTTTGGCTTTGCTCGAGCGGCTTGGGGTTGCGGTGACTTTGGGCGGCGACCCCGCTTTGCTGCTGAAACCCTCGAGTGGACTGATTCAAAATCCTAACCAGGTGATTATTGCGCCACGCGGTGGACAACGCCCCTCGAGCGAGCGTTTGGCCCAGGTTGCCGCCCAGCTCGAGGCCACAGGCCACCAGATTGTGGCACTGGGTTTCCAGCCCCACGAAGACGAAGCCGAATGCCAAGTGATCGCAGCGGCCTGCCAAAACGCCCGCTTAATCTGCACCGACCAGCCCCAAGCTGCGCTGGATGTGATCGCCGCCTCGAGCTATGTGATTGGGGTGCGTTTGCACGCAGTGATTCTAGCGGCTGCCGCTCGAGTGCCGTTTTTGGGAATCAGCTACGACCCCAAAGTATCGGGCTTTTGTGCCGATTTGCAGGCCTACGCCGCCCCGCTCGAGTTTGACCCGCAAGAAGTGGTGGAGAAAGTACAAACCAGACAGGGTTTTGATGCAGTATTGCTGGGCGAGATGACGGCTAGGGCGCTGGAGAGTTTTCGGATTGCAATTGGGTGAGTGGGGAAAGTGAGATGGCGAGAAAAAAATAGCTCGAGGAATGGATTGATCTCCCTCGAGCGATACACTTCCAACGAAGAACCGCTTTAAAATCTATCAATTTTATATTTAGAATATTCAATAGATTAACGAATAGCTAAATAAACCTAATAAAATAATTTATCTACTCGATAGGCAATATTTGCAAATATATTTGTAAATACACATCAAAAATATAATAATAACCTCAGAAAGATTCTAAAAATCTAGTTAATAGGAACAATATTTGATGTGTAGCAACCACTCACATCTGTTTCTTTTAGCTCGAGCGTAGAAGATTGGTTCAGTTTATTGCTGACCTCGAGTTTGATGCTCATGGGCCGAGTTTGTTTGGGGTCGGGTGCTGTCACCGCATTGCTCGAGAGTAGTGTAGCACTCGAGAGGGTGGCATTTTCGAGCGACACATAGACTTTGACCACGCTGCTTTCGTTGAGCAATACTTTGGCGTAGCTTGGTGGGTTATTGACATCCTCTATTTTTACGAATTGGGTGGGCGGGGTTCCTAGATTGACATAAGGGGTAAAACTAAATTTAAGCATATCTAACGTTCCCGAATAGTTGAACGACAAGGCGAGGTACTTTTTGCCGTCCGACAAAGTGGGACAGGTATTTTCGATGGCGCGTAGGTTTATTGCGTTCAGTCCCACCGTAGCCCCATTGCTGCCGCAAGATGCCAAGGTCAACATTCCCAAAACGATCACGCTGTAGATTTTCATAAGCTCATTTTTCTTCATGCGCTTATTTTAAAGAAGTTAGCCTGACTTTTGGCCCCTCAAGTAGTTAAGAAAATACTCATAAAAGAAAAAATAAATAGAAAATAAAGGGAAAATAAAGAGAAAATAAAGAGTTTTGAGCATGTCTGGCTCGAGATTTTTGCTCATATCCAGAACGGAAAATGAACACCGCAAACCGCAAAATAAATCACCCACAAATTCCCGTCGCAAAGCTCTAATCTGCAAAAGCGCTATAATTGCTCCCTTAACTTAAGGGAGGCTTTGTGCAGTTGCAGGTTTATGAAGGCCGCAGTGGGCGAATGATTCCCTGCGTAGAAGAAAGTTATCAGGTGGGAGAGGAAGCGTTGCTCGAGCTGCATACCTCTGTGCCGCTCCGCAGCATTTTGTGGCAAGGTCAATCACTATCCCCAACTCCCCTCGAGGCGCATGGGCAGCGCCAACCGTATGGTTATGCCAAAAGCCCACGGTTGTGGGTTTTGCAAATGACCGACCAGGTGGGCAAGCTCGAGTTATGTCTCGAGGGGGATCAAGTTCGGCATGATCTGACTTTGTATGTCTATCCCAGCAAGCTGTCGGGCAATCCGCAGCGGGCTTGGGAATTGTTGCGCCATATTTGTGCGCGAATCCCGCAATTCACCGAGCAGTTGGCCTTTCCCCTCGAGCTGCGCCAAGAAATTGACCGCCGCGCAGGGGTACTGGGGCCACCGCCCGACACGGTGGTGCTGGGCAATCACTTTGCCCCACGCCTGTTCGAGATCACTCAAAATATCTTGGGCGCTCCCGAAACCCGCAGCCTTGCCAAAATCCAGCTCGAGCGGGGAGGAAATTTTTCGGGGGTGGTGCGCTGGGAAGCCACCTTCGACCACTGGGCCAGCAGTGGACAACCGGGCCTCGAGCATTACAGCCAAAGCACCACCCGCCAGTGGGACACCGAATTGCACCGTTTGCTGCTGCACTTTTGGGCAGAATTGTTGCATCAGGCACGCGAGCAAAACGACCTCGAGCTAAGCCACCGCCTCCAGCGCCAACATCACCGCGTGCTAATGGCCTTTCCTGGGGTGCAACCCTACACCGACACCCTCGAGCTAAGGCCGCGCCAAGGAGCCTATTACGCGCTGCTCGAGCTATGGCGGGAATTTAAAACCGTGCGAAAACCGCAAATTTGGGGCTTGCCCCAAGGCACTTTGGGCATGGCTTTTTTGTATGAAGTCTGGGTGGCCTGCGAAATTGCCGAACTGCTGGGATGCAGCGCCCAAGGTGAACTGCTCGAGCAAGAAGGGCAACTGGCCTGCCAATTTGTGGGCCAAGATTTTGTGATCGACTACAACATCCCGGTGCGTTTTGGTGGAGTTTATGCCCACACCAGCCAAGAATTCGGGGCGCGTCCCGATTTGTTTATCCGCTCGAGCGACCCCGAAGAACGCATCAAAATGGTTCTCGAGGTCAAATACCGCAACCTTTCCAAGCTCGATCCCTCCGCGCTGGGTGCAATCACCCGCCAAGTGCGGGCCTACATGGGCGACCTGCAAGCCCCCTTGGGTTTGGTCATCTGGCCTGGTTCCACCGAACAGCACCACTTCGAACTCGAGAACCGTGGCCCCAGACGCGGAAGCTGGGGTTCTTTGCCCCTGCGCCCAGGCGAAAGCGCCCACTATTTGCGCCACCAATTGCAAACTGCGCTCGAGGCAGTGGGTATGGGGATGTAGGGGTTGTTATCATGTGTTATCCGTTATCCGTTATCCGTTTGTTATTTCGTTATTTTGTTATTTGTTATTCGTTATTCGTAAAGATTAAATTCTCGAGGGGATTGTTTTATACATGCGAGCGGGCGAGCCAGCGGCCCGCCCCTACGAAAGATTAAAAGATTAAAAAATTAAAAAATTAAAAGATTCTTTTCTTACCCGCTTACCCGCTTACCCTACTCACCCTCTGGAGAAAACATGCCTCAAAATCACCTCGGCGTACTCGCCCAATACCGTTTAGAAGCCCAA
>JANYFS010000491.1 GCA_025359705.1 Deinococcales bacterium
CCCGCCAGAGTGCGCCGTGACGATCCAGGCAACCCTGACATCTGCATCATTTACGACTATCACAAACTATTCTCGAGCGAGCAAACCCAAGCCCAGATCAATATAGATTGCCGCACTGCTGCCATCGGTTGCGTCCAGTGCAAAAAATTCTTGATGGAAGGCATCAAAACCACCCTCGAGCCAATTCACGCCAAAGCCGAAGAACTCCGCCAAATGCCCGATTACATCATGGACAGCCTGCGCCAAGGGGCCAAAGAAGCGCGGGCCATCGCTAAAGTCACCCTCGAGGAAGCGCGAAACCGTTTGGGGTTGCTCGAGCTGTAGATGCGTGATTCTTTACCCAAACATTTACCCGAACATTTACCCGAGTTGCGCCTCGAGTTGCCCCATTTTTCAGGCAACCTCGAGGGCATCGCCCTGGCTTTGCGTGCAGGAACCCTAACTCCCGCCGATGTGCCGCTGTACCACCTTGCCAAACAAGCCCTCGAGCGCTTCCAAATTCTGCGCCGCCTCGATCCCGAACGCGCCGCCGAAGCCCTGCCGCAGATGGCTGTGGTCGTTCTCCTCAAAGCCCGCCTGCTGTTGCCCAAAACCCCCACCCTCGAGCCTGAAGCTGGTGATCCCGACCCACTCGAGGAGGTCTTGGAATCGGTCTCCCGCCTTGCCGAGCTCGAGGGCTGGGTTACATTTCTATCCCAACGTCGTTTCGAGCGCAAAAACATTGTGGCAGCCCCACCGCTCGAGCTATCCCTACCCCGCCGTGAGCGGGATGAGAAAAGTCGCAATCGGGGTTTACTGCGTCTGCTCGAGGTGGCCCGCCAAACTGTGCGCGAAGTCAAGCTCGAGGATTTGGTGCGTGACCGAACCACCCTTACGGATGCCTATCAAATCCTTGTTTCGTTTGCGAACCGTTTCAAACGCTTTTTCTTCTCCAAAATTACCGTGACCGACTGGGCAGAACGAACGGTCTATTTCACCGCTTTGCTCGAGGGAATCAAAGTCGGGCAGCTCGAGGGACACCAAGAATCCCCCTATTCCGACATCGAAATCAAGGCCCAAATCAACGTTGTAGCCAATATTGAAATCAACCGAACGCCCCAACCTTAAGACCCTGATCAGTCAAACTTCATCTTCACCACCAAACCCCGTGATATGCTCACGCCCATGAAATTAAATCGCCTGCTTCCTTTAGCCCTCAGCGCCGCCCTCGGTTTTACCCTCAATTCGGCCCTAAATGGTTCTTTTCACGCCCAAGCCGCAGGTGGAAAAGTTGGCTTTATCACTGCCGATGCTGCTCTGAAAGCCCATCCACTCAACGCTCAAGTTGAAGTCATTCGCACTGCTCTACAAAAAGAAATCGCCCCTGCTGCAAAAATCATCACCGATTTACAAAACAAAGGTACTGCGATTACCGCTACCGAGAAAGATGTACTGACCAGCACAACTAAAAAAGCGGAAGACATTCGCAAAAAATACAGCGATCAAGTCGCACCCTTAGTCGAAAAAATCAATTCTGATGTCAATGGTGTTATTAAGGAAACGGCAACCAAACAAGGTTTTTCGATCCTAATGGATAAAGGCATTGCTGCGACTTCGGGACTGGTTGTTTACGCCGATGAAAAAGAATTGGATTTGACTGATACTGTGGTAGCCGCAGTTAAGGCCAAGAAATAATGACAGTTCTTGCAAGACGAATTACTTGGGGGGCTGCTTTACTCGTCTTGAGTGCGGCTCTTTATACAGTTCTGCCATTATCTGCCAAAAAAGGTGATATTAAAGTTGGAGTAGTAGATTTAACTAAAGTGCTTTCAGCACACCCCAAAGGTGCTGCACTAGAAAAGATCAATATCAAATATCAGCCCCAGCTCAAAGCACTGAGTACCACGATCCAAGCCCTCGAGAAAAAAGGAACTTTACTGACCAGTAAAGAAAAGCAAACTTTAAACGTAGCTAAAACCGATGCGGCTGCACTCTCGAGCAAGTACCAAAAAGAAGCCGCCCCATTCTTGAAAGGAATGCAAGAAGAATTGACGGGTTTGGTCAAAGCCACTGCTGAAAAACAAGGTTTTGGTATTGTGATGGATCGTGAAATTGCTAAACGAGTTATTGTTTATGCCAATGAAACCGCTGTAGATTTGACCGACGAAACCATTAAAAATATCAAGAAATAGATTTTTGCAATATTCATTTGCAATATTCAAAAAGAGTGAGCTAACCCCTCGCTCTTTTTTTGGTTACACTCGAGCCATGCCCAAGTCAGATTCCCAATCCATCCCAGACCTCCTCTGGGGCAGTCAGCGCCCGCACATCGAAGCCCACCTCGAGGGGTTAGATCCCGACCTAAAACGCTATGTCCTCGAGTTTGCCTACGGGGAAATTTACCCCCGTGCGGGCCTCGAGCTGAAAACCAAGGAACTATTGGCCTGTGCCATGCTGCTGGCTTTGGGCAGCATCACCGAACTGAAAACCCATTTGCGCGGTGCGCTCAAGGCGGGCGCAACTGAAACTGAACTACGCGAAACCTTGCTATTTGCCATCCCTTATTTGGGTTTCCCTCGAGTGAATGCGGGTTTTGGGGTGCTAAAAGAACTGCTCGAGGGTTATAAATCCAGCTCCAAATGATCCAAACCATAATCCAAAACATGGCTCGAGGGTTGAACCATCACTTCAGACACTGCAACTTCAGGGGCAGCTTGTATGGGCGAAATAGCCGCCCCTTCTAAAAACTTAGCCGCGAACCCTCGAGCGCGGCCCACTGCCCCCGCATGGCCCTCACGCGCTGCCAAAACCATAGCCCCCTCAAGCAGCAGCATCCAGACATCCGCAATATCACTCGAGCTGTGCCGCGTTGGAACAGCGGCTTCCCGCTCGAGCGCCCAACCCACAAAAATTTCCCGAACCGCCGCTTTATGCTCTCGCAAAAGCAATGCAGCAGGATGTTTTGGATCTGCCAACTCGGTCAATACATTTCCCAACACACATCCCCGAAAGGTAGCATGTGAACACTTTTCCTCGAGTGCGTCCCAAAATGCCATCAAATGCGCTCGAGGTTCGGGGTTTTGCTCGAGTACCGTTTGCTGCATCCACGAACGCCAACGCAGATCTCCGAGGCGCATATAGGCCAAAATCAGCTCATCCTTGGATTTAAAGTGGTTATACAGCGTAGCTTTTGCCACCCCAGACTCCCGAATAATCTGTTCAATTCCTACATTTCCCACGCCCTTTTGATAAAAAAGAAGATACGCCGTCTCGAGAATTCGCGCTCGAGCGTTCAATTTTGCCACTGCTACGTTCTTGGTCATTTTGATAGTGTAGCACATCTTGG
>JANYFS010000506.1 GCA_025359705.1 Deinococcales bacterium
CTCGAGGATGGGGAGGTCACGGGTAAATACCGCCGTCTCGCGTTGGTGCAGTTCCTCAATGTGTTTCACCGCAGCCTCGTCCACGCGGAACTGACCTTTCATACCCGACCAAGAGAGGATCTGCTGGAGTCCCTTACTGGAGATCGCCCAAGGGGTATCGAGAGTCTCATCGAGTTTCCAGATCCAGCGTTTTGCCACCCTGTCATACTCGCCGTGCATCGCCTTGCGTGCTAGGAGAAGTCGGGCCATCCCCCTAGCACCGTCCAAGCTGATGATGGTGGAACCTTCGGCGCTAGGGTGGATTCGCCCACCCAGCCTGTGAGGGATACGACCCACCGTCACCCCCCGTAGTTTATCTTGATTCTCTCCATCGTCATAATCCATAAAACTCCTTTTTAGCGTCTGGGAGCATATAAATACGAACCAAAACAATATGCTTTCTTCTCCACACTCGGTGTAGTGATATTGTACAGGTCTTCAAAAATGCCCTAAAAATCAGTGCTTTTAAGCCTTCTGGCTTTTTGTACCACCACCCAAAAAGGCTCGAGGGTGAGAAAAATAGGGTTTCACCTTTGGGATCTTTTGAAGGCTCCTCGAGTGAAACCCAAAATCTTAAGGCTTAGAGGCCGCAAGGCTAAAAAAAAGAGAGAATGAACGGCCCAAAAAGCCCCAAAAAGTCCCTTAAAAAGCGCAAAAAAAAGGAACCTATACAATATCACTACGAACGGTGTGGTAGAGAAAGCATATTGTTTTGGTTCGTAGAAGTGAGTCCCAGACGAGGAAATAGAAAAACCCCCTCTTTTAGAAGGGGGGAAGAGTCTGGGCTAGCTTGACCTAAATGTCGGTTTAATTTTCGCTGGTTTCGTTATAGGTGATAAAGACAAAACCATGTCCCCCGTCCACACCTTTGTGGGTCAGAGTGGCATTGAGAGGAGTTCCAGTCAAAGAGTCATTCTCCCAGACGCAGGGGTAGTAGCCCACTGGAGGTGAAGCACCATCTCCGCCTGCCCCCACAGTGAGGGCCAGAACCTGACCAGCAATCAGTCCAGCAGGATAGGTGTGGGTTGTAATCGTGCCGTTACCTCCGGGGCTGCCGCCTCCCCATCCGGGGTTCTGTCCGCCGCCATTGGGAAAAGCAGTAGCTCCTTCAATGCTCCAACTAATGTCGCTCGCGGAGGCTGAGGAATTCTCGAGTATGCCTACAAAGTTCCAGAGCGCCGAACCTGCATTCATGGTCTTGCGGTGGGGAGCAATTCTCAATCGAGGGGGAGGCCCGCCAATCCCTACCGTACAACTGACTGTGTATCCCCCCGACGAGGCAGTGATGACCGCACCCAGATAGGTGGTTCCACCCGGTAGGACGCTGGGAGTATAAATCGTGGAATACCCCGATGTGGTAGAGAGTGTCCCCGGCCCCGTCAGAGTCCAAGTGATCGGTAGTGCGATATTGAAGTCTTCGGCAAAGAGGGGTTCGTCCGCTCCTCCAGATGCTACGGTCAGACTGGTACGACTGATCCCCAAAGCTCGAGCGGGAACGGGGTGTGAGTAGCTAGCGATTGTCCCCGTTCCGCTTGACACTCCCGCTGTCGCTGTCGCTGTCCCTGTGGGACTTAGCAGGATCGCTCGATTATTTGAGCCAGCGACGTAGGTGGGACTGGGGACATCCCAAGTGACCGTTTGGGTTTCGGCTACGAACCCTGTGGCGAACAGAAACCGCCCTGTGGAAAGCGGAGAGACTCCCAACGAGAACGAAGAGGGGTCAGAGTCCACAACAACCAGCGCGGCTGAGCTGCCATAGTTTTCTGAGGCATAGTTAGGTGCTGGTCTGAGATTAACCACAGAGTTAATCTCACCGCAAGTCACAGTCACCTCGACCCGGGCGTTCGCAATTGCTAATCCACCCACACCTGTGATATTCCAAGCGACTTGATTAAGCCCAGTAATGGTAATCACTGAAAAGCGAACTCCGTTTACGGTGGACTCTACTGGCGTGGAGAAAGTCCCTGATTCCAGCCCCGATGAATTGATCACTTGTTTTGTCCATACAATAGGACTCGAGGTGTGGTCTACCTGCGCGATCAACATAAAGTTCCGATTTCCACCAGCCCCTGTATCTACCAATATTCCCTCGGTAGTACCGAGTCTTACTGATAGATAACTACTATTGGTCTGGGGCTTAGGCAGACCTTGGGGTAGCAGCAGAATGCGTGGCCCGACCTGCAATCCGGGTTGCAATCGAATAATCACCGAGCGCGAGACCGCCCCTGCGGTAGCAGTGAGGGTGATCGGGACAAGCGGCGCGGTAGGGTTCTGTCCAGAGAGGAAATGGGCATTCGTGGTACGGTAAGCGTCTTCGGGATAAATGGGTGGTGTATACACTACCGCTGTCCCTGATGTGGTATTCAGCGTTCCTACCCCGCCTCGTACCATACCTACGAAGTTCTCTTCGGCGGGATAATCCCCACTGCCTATGTCCGCCTGAGTGACGGTGTGGGCGGCAACCCCACCAGACAAGCTCCAGTTGATCGGGCTGGCTGAATTGAGTAGGGTAGCACCATAGCTGCGTGATACCTGACTTCCAGATAGGAACGACTCCAGCTCACTGATATGCAATTCTGGGCCTGATGTCCCTACTGCTGCGACTGCCACAGCTACCGAAGTGTTGAGCGCTCCCGAGCTGGCGCTTACCACCGCGCTGTACGGCCCCGATGCGGCAGGGTAGTAAAGCACCCTTGATCCAGTGGTACTCGAGAGCGTCCCTCCACCAGAAACCGTCCAATTGATTACTCCCGAGCTATTCTCGAGGTAGGCGATCAATTCGATGGGACTGCCAGATGCTACTGCTGTCGGGCTTATCGGCTCGATGCTCAGGCTGGGACTGGGGAACGGTGCATCTACGATGGTAATATTTGAGGTTGTAGTCAACCCTCCCACCGAGGCGGTTAGGGTGATTATGTTGGCCCAACTGAGGTTGGGAAGGTAGTCCGTATTGCTCCCATGTGTGGTAAGGGTTCCGAGGATGCTAGGCGGAGTAGTTCCGCCGCTCCAGCGCTGAATCAGGTTGACCCCAGCAGCTCCGTTTTGACCAAAGTTTGCCCGCGTGGTTCTTCCCGGGTCAGAGCCATACGGCCCCTCTGCCAATACTCCGTACCCCCCATTGCCCGTTCCGAAGATAGCGGGTGAGGTATTGAGCGAACCTGAAGAATAGGGGCCAAAGTTCAGGTTCACCCCGTCGAGAACATTGGATCCCGGTGCGCCCGCCCAGTATTGCTGGGGCGCATTGAGCAGGTTTGCCACATTGTGACCCCCTCCCCCGCCGTTTGACACCAACGTGGTCTGGGTTGGTACAACCACAGTGCTGTTCTCTCCGTTTGCACCATCTTTGGAGATATAGCGGCGATAGCCATTTGAGACGCGGGACACCGATCCAGTTACATCGGGAATGGTGAATCCCGCAGGAGCGGAAAGGTCTCCATCAAAGTCAGTCTTGGAACGAACCCCTAAGAATCCACCTCCCGCTCCCGCACCACAGACCCCGATTTTGACATCCTTGGCTCGAACCGAGAGGGTGTGGGTGAATGCACCAGGGACTTTAAAGATGACTACTCGAGGGATGGTGATGTTGGCCCCCCGTCCTGATGTACCGAATTGCGTCATATTTCTTCCTTTTGTTTAGGTAACAACATCATATAGAACCCCACTCATAACCAGCTTGGCGTAGAGCGCTGGGTCAGACTCTCCCCCGGAATCCGCACTGGCCCAGATCTTCTCACCCGCCGTAAGGACTGTGGACAACTCGGCGTAGCGGGTTTCATTGGGTGCGGCGGTATATCCTTTGACAATGAAGATGTGGGAATCATCTGGAGAACTCACCCCACTGGGCGTGCAGTAAAGGGTCAGGGTTCCAAACCCCGCGCTCGAAAGCTGGGTAAATAGGACTTCCTTGATGTACAGACAGATTGCGGTACTGGGTACGGTGTAGATCAACTGTGGGGCCAGAGAGGGCTGCCCCTTAAAGATACAAACGGGCAGATTAGCTACTAGAGACATTAAAAGCCCCCCATGATTGACATGATTTCAAGGTTGAGTGCGAATTGAAGTGGTACAGCCGCTTTACGGCGATCTCCACCCACAAATTGAGGTTGACCGGCGGTATTCCAAGCGGGCCACTCCACCTCGAGCGCACCCAAAACACGGTTGAGAAAGGGTGCGCGAAAGTCGTTGTTTACATCTACAAGAGCGGCGGTCTGAAGCAGGTGGAAGTTCGCCCCTGCAATCTGCGCCCAATCCTGCTCTCCTGCGAGGGGTTCATAAAGCTCAAGGCGGGTATTGAGGTAGCCCGGATAGCGGGTACTCCCCGCCCCTACCGCACGAAAGGCGGTGTTTTGTTTTAGTGGGTTGATTTCAGCCATTTGGCGCACCTCCTATCGGTGGAAACATCACGGGTAAATCGTTGCGCGATCTCAGCGTCCC
>JANYFS010000512.1 GCA_025359705.1 Deinococcales bacterium
GGATTTTCGCGTGAGACGAGATGTACCAAGGATCACTCGAGGTATTTTTGTGTTGATCATTTCGGATTGCGCTATATATAGGGAAAATTATGATTGTTGACCGCTATTACATTGCTTATTGAAAAACGGCTTTGATAACGCCGAATCACACGGTCTCAGCGAATTGTCCTGCTCATTACATTGCTTATTGGAAAATAGCTTTGATAACGCCCTGCACACTCAACAATACGTCTCATACACTCGAAATCTCGTGTGCTGTATCCAATGTTTCTTTGATGGGACATACTGGCATTTTTATGTAAATGATATAATACAGCTTATATAATTATCTATTCAACCAGTGTTTCACCGTTTTTTCCCGAGCTATGATGCACTCTACGAAGCACACGCCAAACGAATAATCCCCTCGAGCGAAAAACGCAAAAGGGGATTATTCGTTTGGTACTGCTTTTTTGTTTGGTGGAGACATAGGGATTCGAACCCTAGACCCTCCGCTTGCAAATTGGCGAGAATACGTTTATTTCGTATTCTTATGATTTATAACAGCCTGTTCGAGCAGTATTTTCCCCTCGAGCGATTACTAAGGTTTACCTTAATTTATGTCCGTTCCGCACACGTTCCGCACGCCCTTAGCGACATGGGACATAAGTAAACCCTAGTGATACACTGTAAACAGAACTAAAACGGGGTGGCAACGTGTCGGAAGAAGTGAGCAAGGGCAATGAGTTTGGCTTTGAAGGTGGGCGTTTGAAGTTTTATGAATCTCGGCTCGAGAACATCAAAAAAAATACAACCTATTTTTCTGGTGAGACAACTTTCCAAGGAATGGAAGCCCTTACCCAATTTTTAAGATCAGACGAAAATGGAGCCATACAATATGCAAAACAACGAGCGAAAGAAGAAGCGGAACAGTGGCAACCTCGAGGCCCACGCAAAGCCCAGGACTCCCAACTTTCCCAACTACAACACCAGATCTTAGAATGGTTGGCTCGAGAAGAAGCAGAAGCACCCGCAACAAAAACAAAAACCCAGTTGTATTGGATGGCGCGGCGCGGGGTGGACTGGGAACCCAAGCGCTTCATGAAAGCATTTGGTCTTTCAGTCTCGAGCGCTACCATTTCGGGATCATTGGCAAGACTCGAGGCTCGAGGGTTGGTGAAGCTCTACAAGTCTGGGAAGTTGAGACCAAAGACCAAATGCGTACTGATTACCAAATTAGGGCGTTCCCTTCTTGACGTTCCCGTTTTCACACGTTAGGAGTTTTGATGGTCGGTTTATGAGTGAATAACGCCTGTATATCTGGCTAAATAAAGGATAAATTAAGGAAGTTTGTCGCTACAAGTCGCCTCGAATCGATAGTGCAGGATAGTGGAGGATGATCAAAACTCCTAACTAATTATTTTCTCACTGGGGTTTTGTCGCTCAGGGCTTCACAAAACACGCTTTAGTTTGGTACAGTGATTTTACGGTTTATGACGGTTTGCGGTTTACCCGTTACGACATGGCCTAAATCCAAAAAAGACGCTCGAGGTCAATGCTTCCAGGCTCACCTCGAGCGTCACCCATAGCATCACTTGGGACTAGGGGTAAGTATGACTATAGCAGCACGGGCAAATTCTGCCCAATCCGTGATCCGCTCCAAAGCACCGACCAAACGCCCCAAAACTCCAGCCCCTGCACCTGTGCCACGGCTGACTTTGGGCGTTCTTGAAGCCTGTGAAGCCCTTGGGTTTGGGCGCAACAGGGTTTTGGCGTTGATCCACTCGGGACGGTTGGGCCATATTCGCAATGGGCGCACAATCGTTATCCCCATGTCTGCGCTCGAAGAATTTATTCGGCTCGAGACTCGGAAAGCGACCCCATGAAAAAGCCCAACGCGGGCAACGTTGGGCAAGGTGGTGAGCGGGGTAGCTCTACATGCATTATACCAACCTCGAGCGCCAAATATATCGTCCTAAATTGCCTTTTCTGGGGGGTCTGATGAGCAGCCCCATTTTGGATCGACTCGAGCAAATCGG
>JANYFS010000064.1 GCA_025359705.1 Deinococcales bacterium
ATTGTGTGTACGCTTGCTTCGTGATCCCAAAAGCTACAAAAAGACCCTCGAGGTAGTGGACGGAACCACGGCGCTCGAGGATGCAGTTGTACAGGTTTTGGGATAGGGTTATTGTTTAAAGTTATTTCTTGAAGTGATTGCTTAAATTTATTGCTTAAATTTATTTCTTGAAGATGGCAATGGCAACCAAAAGTAAAGCCAACACCAATTGAACCCCCGAAAAAAGCAACAACGTTTTGGCGCTTGAGGTGTTTTTTAGTGGCCCTTTGGCGGCAGTAAATAGCCCCAAGCTCGAGGCTAAAACCACCAAGCCAAAGACCAATGCAGCAATGTTCATAATAAGCTCCTGTTCATTTATTCCTCAAAAGTGCAGCCGCAGCTACAATAATCAAAATACCCGCAATCAAAATATCAAACAAACCCGCAATTGTGAAAATCCATCTGCGGTTTTCTTGTTTCTCTCGAGTCTGCCCATACACAATTAAACCCACACCCACCACAGCAATAAAAACACCCAAAACAATAAAGAGCATGGGGTTTACGCCAGCGGGTAAAGCAGTGGGAACAGGGATTACAGGAGATGGATTTATAGGGTTCATAGGATATTTGCTTTTAAGGGGGTCATTCTTTGGAAGGTGGAACGGGTTCTATTTTGTTTTGGCTGAGTTCAACCAATTTATCATAGTTGTCGCTTGCCTGCGGGTCATCAAGTGCGGCTTTATTTTTACCCACAAAACCGCACTTCTGGCAACGGTGTACAATAATCCAGCCTTTTTTGCCGCTGTATTCCACCGCCACAGGCTCGAGCAACCCGCCGCACACGCTGGCACGGTCTCCAGGAAAGACATCCACGTGCAAGCTGAACAGGCATTGTGGGCAGTGGTTTCGCACACTGCCATTCTCGAGCGGCAAAACCACTGTTCCACACTGCTGGCAGGTGAATCCTTGGTTGGTTCCTTGTACGGTAAAACGCCTCATCGCTCGAGCAGTATAGCGGGTTTGGGGGTTTTAGGTACGCTTACATTCTTTGGTCAGGACATTCAACCGCTGCGCCACAAAACCACTCAAAGCTCCTGTTTTGTAGCGCCATTGCCAGTTTCCACCCAATCGTCCAGGTAGGTTCATACGGGCCTCGGCCCCCAAATTCATCAGATCTTGCATGGGTGCAACCGCAAGATTGGCCCTCGAGCGCCAAGCCAATTCCAGCATGTTCCAGGCGATTTTGTCTTCGGTGAGGTTGGGGATATATTTGGCAATATGCTCGAGTTCCGCTTGGGACAGCTCGAGTTCTTTGGGGTTTTTGAGCCTGTCCAGAATGTCGGCAAACCAACCTCGTGTGGTTTCATTGTCGTGGGTTCCAGTGTAGACCACTTGGTTCACCTTCAGGTTTTCGGGCAAAAAGTCGTTTTCGCTCCAGTCTTCGCCCCCGCCAAAGGCAAATTGCAGCACCGCCATGCCCGGAAAGCCCGCCTCATCGCGCAGCAGCTCCACCCCTGGGGTGATCACCCCCAAATCCTCGGCAATGATCGGTAGATCGCCCAAGGCCGCCCGAACTGCCTCGAACAGTGCTTTGCCAGGAGCCTTGATCCATTCGCCCTTGATGGCATTTTCGGCGGGGTACTCAATTTCCCAGAAGGCTTCAAAACCCCTAAAATGATCCACCCGAATCAGATCATAAAGTTTGAGACTGCCCTTAAAACGCTCGATCCACCAGCTAAAACCCTGTTCTGCCATCACATCCCAGCGGTACAAGGGGTTGCCCCAAAGCTGGCCCGTTTCGCTGAAATAGTCGGGTGGCACGCCCGCCACCACGGTGGGTTGGCTTTGCTGATCGAAAAAGAACTGCTCGGGGTTGGCCCAAGAATCGGCGCTATCCATCGCTACAAAAATGGGAATATCCCCAATGATTTGGATGTTTTTGCTGTGGGCATAATCGCGCACGGCTTGCCACTGCCGAAAGAACAAAAACTGATAGAAGCAAATCTGGTCGATCTCGAGGGCCAAATCACTGCTCCAGCGCTGCATGGCGGCGGGTTCCCTCGAGCGGATGTCGTGGGGCCAGACATTCCAAGGCGCACCTTTGCATTCGTTGCCCATCGGGTCGGTGGTGGGTTGAGTGGCTTTGACCGCCATAAACAAGGCAAAGTCGGTCAACCAAGAGGCTTCGGCGGTTTTAAACGTGGCAAAATCTCCCTCGAGCTGCTTGGCTTTTCCTGCCTTAAATGCAGTGTAGGCCCGCTCGAGCATGGGATATTTCCAAAAATAGATCCAACCATAATCCACCATATCGGCAGGAAAATCTGGTATTTCGGCAAGGTCTTCGGCAGTAAACAGACTGTCTTGCAGCAATTGATCAAAACTGATCAAATATGGGTTGCCGGCAAAGGCGCTGAAGGCTTGGTAGGGGCTATCCCCATACCCCGTGGGGCCAAGTGGCATCACCTGCCACCAGCGCTGCCCCGCCTGAGCCAACCAATCCACAAACTTAAAAGCCTCCGTCCCCAAATCTCCCACTCCATACCGTCCAGGAAAGGAGGTTGGGTGCAGCAAAACACCACTCGAGCGCGTCAATTCCATAGCTATTTCTCTCCTCAAACCACCAGCAAAATTTCAGTCCTTTGATCATACTCATTTGGCGCGGTTTTGACTACGGAAGCGATTCCACTATGGGGGTTGTGCGTGATCCGTTGTCCGTTGTCCGTTTTGGGTTATTCGTTATTCGTAAAGTGACCAAGCTGAAATTACAAGGGTCTGGTGTAAGGGTCAATTCAGTCTCGAGCGGCCTCCTCCCCATCTCGAGCCTAGTAGCCTTAGACGGCACCGGAAACCAAAACACCTCGAGCGTAACCCAAGTCTGGACCTACAACGAAACCACAGGTAAAAACGAACTCAAAACCGTAAACCATGTGTTCAAAAACAATGATCCAGAACTCACCTATTTAACCCTCGAGAGTAAAAAAGGCTCGAGCGAACTGATCACCACCACACCAGAACATCCCTTCTATGTCTCCTCGATGGTAGAAAATACCCAAGGGGTAGGGCCACCACAACCCTCGAGACCGAAACCCTTGGGTCATGCAGATCTAAATGTGCATTGGGTTGGTGCAGGACACCTCGAGATAGGGGATAAGATACGTACAGCAGATGGCTCGAGCGGTATCGTTCTTTCTGTTGTAAATGTGGTTCAGGCTCGAGTTATGTTCAACCTCGAGGTAGACCGGAATCATGATTTCTTTGTTGGGGAAAATGCGTGGCTCGTTCATAACGTAATAGTAAAATGTCCCAATGTAGGTACAGATATAGTAAATGGTAGAAATACCATAAATCATGAGTTGGCAGGAACGTCCATTCCATTGCCAGCCAATTTACAGCGAAATGGTGTTACGTCAATTACATTTAATAGTGATGGGTATCCAGATTTTAGCCCTGTGGCAACTAATTTGACACCTATAAATACAGTTAAATTGCCACCAGGTCAACGTAATCGTGGTTCTGACTTTGCCGATTCTGATAAACTGGCTAGAATTAAGGCTAGTTTCCGAAAGACAAACGATTTAACCTGGCATCATCACGAGGATGGTGTTACAATGATCTTGGTTCCACGAGATGTTCATGCTTCCATCAACCATACCGGTGGTGTTGCTACTACAAAACCATAGGAGAGTGTCGAATGTATTTGCTAGAACTGAACTTTGAGGATCTCGAAAGGCCTAAACTAACCAATGATGATTTTGAGAAATTTCAAGACCATTACAAAATCCATGTTCCTGATGATTTAAAGGAGCTATTCGTAAAGATGAATAGCTGTATATTGGATTACCCCATAGTGAAATGTGAGAGCATAGGCGGGGGTGTTGTAATGCCTGAACACTGGGTAGGTATTGCCCAGAATGGCATGGGTGCTATGCTAGATCTTTACGGAAACACAATAGGAGACAATGCTCTTCCTTTTTGCCGTGATCCTGGAGGTAATCCTTTTACGATAGTCATGGATGGAACCGAGCAGCAGGGTGTTTACTACGTAGATCTAGATGATCGGTACCCAGATGGCGAAATTATGCGCTATCGATCACATTGGTTGGCGCATAATTTACAAGAATTCGCAGATAAAATAACCTATCAATAGAAAAAGAAACCCAATACTCATTATCAAACTTAGCCCTTTCGAGCCTGATCCTTAACCTCGAGCCACAGCCCAAGCAAAAGCCCGCTCGAGTCATTATGGGGGGATTTCTTTTATTCTTGCTTGATTTTTCTTGCCCTCGAGCGTAGCTTTTCCCCTCGAGTTATACCATGCTAGAATGATTACCAGATATGATCGCTTCCCCGCTGGTACCACATCACACCACCACTTAACTTGGTAATCGTTTAACCACTCTAAAAATTATTCATGGCACTTTGCCGAACGAAACTGTGCAACTCCTCGAGGGAACTGTTGAGTTCACTTTGGCAGGCTCGAGTTAGGGAATCTTGGGGTTTAAGTCTCGAGCAGTTTCAGCGACGCTTTTGGTGGTAAGCACTAGGCGAACCGCTGCTTGTTTGAATTCTACCCCTATAGGTGGTATTTTTTTTAGGCATGTCAGTCTCCCTTCTGCTCGAGACTGTTCTGACCTTCCACTAAAGTCTATCAACTTCATATTCACCAGACTTTAATCCGATTGAGATATTATTTTCCAAACTTAAAGCATATATGAGAGGTAAAGCAGAGCGAGTTCGAGAGAAGCTCTCTGAGGTATTGGGAGGGGCCATTTCTCAAGTCACCCTTTCCAACATCATGGGTTGGTTCAAGCACGCTTTGCCTCGTTTATTACTCTGACAAATGCTCTAAAATGGCCTCAATCTTCCGAACCATTGTGTTACGAACCTTAGAGAACCCATATTACAGTACCCATGAACGAATTTTCTCCCACTCGAGCGAATTTTTGACTTGCGCGGCGATCACATCCAAACGGGCATCCAAACCCTCGGGCGACTGGGGCGGGGCAATGCCTGCGCTTGCCAGAAACCCCTCGAGGAAAAAGGGGTTTTTGAGCAAGCCATGCGCGTAGACCCCCCGCACATTGCCCGCTCGCCAGCCCACCACTTCGCTCACCATCTCGCCGTCTTGCTCGCTGATCCGCTCGAGGCTAGGTTTTGCTGTACCCGTGGTACGCCCGATATGGATTTCATAGCCTTGCAAGGTTGCCCCCGTTTCCAAATCTTTAAACCAAGCCGCTCGAGTGATTTTGTCCTGTTCAAAAGTGGTGGACAGGTCGAGTAGGCCCAAGCCGAAAGAAGTTCCCGCACCCTCGAGCTGTTCTGGATCATGAATGCTATTCCCCAGCATTTGCAAACCCCCGCAAATTCCCAAAATGGGAATTCCCGCTCGAGCCTTTTGCACCACGGCTCCCGCCAGGCCTGTTTCCCGCAGCCACTCGAGGTCGGCACGGGTGCTTTTGGAGCCAGGCAGGATGATGGCCCTCGCCCCCTCGAGCTGGTTGGGGGTTCGTACAATTCGCATTCGGTTGCCCAGCAGCGCGAATTCGTCCAGGTTGCTGATGCGCGGCAAAGCAATCACCGCCACTTCACCCGCACCGCCGTTTTGCCCCTCGAGCGTTACACCGTCTTCTTCGGGCAGGGGGATATTGAGCATCGGAACCACGCCCACGGTGGGGATTTGGGTTTGGCCCTCGAGCCACTGTGGGGCGGGGGCCAGCAGTGCGGCATCTCCACGAAAACGGTTCAAGATAAACCCTTTGATCAAGGCGCGTTCCTCTGGGCTGCAACACTGCCAGGTTCCCAGCAAATGCGCGAAACTGCCGCCTCTGTCGATGTCCGAAACCAGCAGCACGCTGGCCTGCACCTCGAGGGCCACCGCCATATTTACAATGTCGGAGCCGCACAAATTCACCTCGGCAGGGCTGCCCGCGCCTTCGATCACCACCACCTCATATTCCTCGAGCAGACTGTACAGCGCGGTTTTGACGGTTCCCCACAGGTGCTTCTTGCGTTCGCGCCAAGGCAAATTGGACAGCTCGAGGTTGGCTTTTCCCAGCACCACCACCTGCGAGCGGGTATCTGCCTCGGGTTTGAGCAGCACGGGATTCATCCGCACATCGGCAACCACTCGAGCGGCAACCGCCTGCACCATCTGCGCCCGCCCCATCTCGAGGCCACCCAAAGTAACACCCGCATTGTTGCTCATGTTTTGGGCTTTGAATGGGGCCACCCGTACCCCTTCATTTGCCAAAATTCGGCAGATCGCGGCGGTTAGGTAAGATTTCCCCGCGCTCGAGGTGCAACCCATCACCATCAAGGCTTTGCCAAGGGGTTTGTTAGGGTTATTCATGCTCTGTAAAACCTCCATAAAGATCGTGAGAAACAGAAATTGGTATCACATTCATAGCACTGATCCTTAATATTGCCGATTTCGTGCATAAAATGGCTCATTTAAAACTTATTTATGAGAAAAATGCCTTGAGCGCCAAATCAAGGCCGCATTTTAGGTTTGGATTTTAGGTTTGGATTTTAGGTCTCGAGGGAATCAGGTTATGCCCCACTGTTGACTTTGGGCGGAGTGGAGTCGGTTCCCGCACTCCAAAGCCTGAGCGCAATCAGGATTGTAAAAAGCCCTAAACCCAGCAACCAAGAAATACTGATGATGTCGATTTTAGCAAGTCCCAGTGTAGCATAACCAATACTAACTACTACTACAATCCAGCCCATAATGGTGCTGGCAAGATTGGCCCTCGAGCCTGCTTGAGCAGATTGGGTGCTGTATTGAATTCTCGAGGCCAAAAATCCATCGACTCCATCGGAAATAACCATGCCGCCGGTGAAGGCGAGGCCCAGCCACAGCGGTGCAACTTGGCTGCTGAGGGCCAAAGCCGCAATCTGGCTCGAGGATTCAAAGCCGATTGCCAGCAATATGCCCAGCATCAGTGGGCCAAATTGGATTCCACGCATCAGGCTCGAGTGGATATGGGCTTGCGGGCGCAGCAAACGCCACAGGTTAAGCAGGCCAATGCCCAAAAATAAATAGGGCGACAGCCAATCTAGGTTGAAGTTTCCCAAAATAGCCTGGAAACCCACCGCCAAAACCGTGACAATTCCGCCGTGACCCAGCGCAAAAAGCACCCCATTCCAACGGTTCGGACGCAGGCGGCTAAGCCCGTCGATGGCTGCCAAATGATCCGCGTCTAGCCCGTGCCGTAACCCAAGCGAAAATACAACTGCCAGAATACTTAAATCCACAAAAACTCCTGTTTGGTTGCATATTTGGGTGCATGTTTTGCACCTGTCTGCGCTGAGAATTAACCCACAAATTGACCCTTGAGGGAGGGATACTTTTGATGGAGCAGGCCAACAATGCACAATTTTTTAGACCGCCAAAAATCATTCGGACGTTCGACTTTGATATGTTGTAACGGTTTGTGAATTGATCTCGAGACCACACCGAAACATTGCACGGTTGAGTGGTACACTCCCAAACTGGGAATGCCCGAGTCATCATGCTGGTTTTTGGGATCAGAGAAATTAAACTTTGTTACGCTTTACCCTGACACACGGTTTTTTGGCGAAAACACAACCGCTAGAACTTATTTATGAGAAAAACCTCCTCGAGCGCCCAAATCAACACCTCATTTTGCCCCTCGAGTTTGGCGGAAACCCGAATGCGTTTGGGAAAGCCAAAGCTCAAGCAGTCGCGCACACGGATTCCCATGTGCAGTAAATCTGAGGTGATTTGTGCAGCATTTTCCACCTCGAGGGTCAAAAAAGGCGTGCCTGTGTGGTAAACCGTGGTCAGGCTCGAGAGCTGTGTGCTTAGGTTTTAGGCTAACGTATGGGCAAGCTCGAGCAGTTGGGGGACGGTTTGCAATACAAAATCTTGAGCGTGGGGCAATGCCTCGAGTGCGGGAGTACGAACATTGTGTAACCCAGAGCCATTGCCGCCGCACTGCGAGCGGTTCCAGACACATCCAGTACCAACACTATAGGAGTTTTCAGTCGCTGAGCCAAATCCGCGCTGCTAAAGGCATCCGAATCGACCTCTTTGCCATCGAACAGGCCCATCATACCCTCGAGCAAACTGAGGTGGGCTTGGACTGCCGCCCGCACAAACACGCCCTCGAGCGTGCCAGTGGGCAAAATATAGGGGTCGAGGTTGCGGCATTCTAGCCCTGCGGCGCGGGACAGATGGGATGGGTCGATGTAGTCTGGGCCTGCTTTGAAGGGTTGCACGGTTAAGCCTCAAGCGTCAAAACCTGCCAAAATCACGCTCGAGACGGTGGTTTTTCCTACGCCAGAATGGGTTCCTGCGATCATTAAACGGGGTAGCTGATTTGAAGAACGTGAATTCATAAATGCTCCTACACAAATTTCAATGCCCGCTCGAGGGCCAACCCTACCGCTCGAGCCAAAACATAGCCCGCTGCGGTGACAGCGCCGCAATACTGCGAATCTGACCCCGCCAAAAGTGCGATGGTCACGGTGTCGGTACTGGTTCCTGTGGCGGGATCACCGTGTGGGGTTGCGGCCCGATAGCGCTCGAGCCTTGACCTCCGTGACCATTTGCACCGCTTCGACCAAGGCCGCAGGGGGTAAGTTGGCTTCCAACACAGCAAAAATATTGATGGTTCCCGCATATGCTGGAGCAATCGGGGTCAGACCTGGGGCGGACATGTTGCCCAAACCCGCAGTCACAAAGGCCGTGCAAGCAAAGCCCCCCACGCTGGCCCAACCTTGCTGCACTTTGGCAACATCCACGGCGGTTAAACAGGCGGTGGTTTGCTCGAGGGGTAAATCCAAAGCCTTCAACCGCGCCCAAATGCTCGAGGGCAAATCCAGCACGAAAAAATCGCTGGGAACGGTGGTGTTCAGCAAAAATCGACTGAACACCAGACCACCACGGTAAGGCGCACTGGAGATCACCGCTCGAGGGCTACCCAAATCCAAAATCATGGCGTGGTCACGCAGGGTTAGTAGGTTTAGCAGGCTCGAGGGTAAATCAGAGTTCACAGTGTGGGAAATTGGGTTTTTTGCGGTGCAAGATCGACCCCCAAATTGGGCCGAAACTGCACCACTTCCGACGGCTCGAGCGGATAAACCCCATGCACAATTCCCGCCAAAATCTCGCAAGCCCGAATGCTCACGGGGGTGCAGCGCGAAAACAAACGGGTGGCATCGCTGATCCAAAATTGACCCCTGCGTACCGCCTGCAAACTGGCAAATTCGGGGCAAGTGGCAAATAAACGCCCTGCCTCTTGTTCTGCCTCTTGCAAGGTGTATCCGCAGGGCATAAACACGATGATTTCGGGATCAGCCGCCGCAATTTCGTCCCAACTCGAGCGCCGTGAGGCTTCGCCCGAACCCGACAAAACATGGCTTGCGCCCGCACATTCCACCAATTCGGGAATCCAGTGTCCACCCAAAAAAGGCGGATCACTCCACTCGAGCGCCAAAACACGGGGCCGCGCCTTCCCATGTATATTGCCCTCTATTTTCCCCTGCATCCGCCGCACAATCTCCTCGAGCCGACTTTGCAGTTCCAAAATGCCCTGCTGCGCTCGAACCAGGGTTCCCGTGGCCCGTCCCACCCGCTCGAGGTCGTCCCACAAACCCGCTAGCGAAATGGCACTGAGCATCAGCAAACCCGCACCCGCTGGCAAATCACAACTGGCTTGGTCGGCTGTCACCGCGCAAACATCACAAATATCTTGGCTGAGTACCCAATCTGGGCGCAGTTCTTGCAGCATCGTGCGGTGAGTCAGGTACAAACTATCCCCACTGGAGACCGCCTCACACACCGCAACATCCACCTCGAGCGGAGTAGCTTCTTGGTGCGAAGGCACTTTGCTGAAGGTCAAAACGGGCAAATCTGCCACCGCAGGATGATCGCAACAATGCGAAACCCCTACCAGATTGGACTGGAGGCCCAAAAAGATGGCAATATCGGTACCCGAAGGAATCAGACTGGCAATTCGCATCAGTGTTCGATTCCGCGTTGGGCAGGAACCCCTGCTTCAAAGGCGTGCTTGACCATTTTCACTTCGCTGACCGTATCCGCCAGTTCGATCAACTCGGCGGGCGCACCCCGCCCGGTCAGCACGACGGTGACACTCGAGGGACGTTCACGCAGCGCATCCAAAACTTCTTCCAGCGGAATCCAGCCAAATTGGATCGGATAGGTGATCTCGTCCAGCACCACCAAAAATTCATCGCCACTCAAAATGGATTCGCGGCAGCGTCGCCAGCCGGCATAGGCCAGTTTTGCCGATTGCTCGAGGTCTTTGCTGGTCCAAGAAAAGCCGTCGCCCAGCCCCTCGATGGGGATTCCCAGTTTGGCAAAGGTGCGGTGTTCACCAAAAGCAGCGCTTTCGTGCTTCATAAACTGAAACACCCGCACCGAAAAGCCCCGCCCGTGCGCCCGCAGCGCCAAGCCCAGCGCGGCAGTGGTTTTGCCCTTGCCATCCCCCGTATTCACAATAATTAAACCCCGACGCTCACCCGTAGGCTTTTCGTAGGGTTTTTCGGTGGTGGGAGCCTTAATTTCCATAGCGGTTTCCGTAGCAAGGGCCTAGTGTTTGAGTCTTTTTCATAGCGTTTTCCCTCCAAAGGAAACACGCCGAATAGCCATGCGTGGTACCGATTTCAAACGCCCAAACCCTCGAGCGAAATGCAACAGCCCACCAAGCCCCTTTCGACGAGAGGTGCAACTCGAGCAGTTTTTTTTAGACTCGAGTGCGTCCTTGGCAGGCATTCGGACTTATCTCAAAAAATGAGTATCACCGCTGCGGAACAGTGCTGGATTCGCACCAGACTTCCCCATTTTCGACTCGAGGGCAAGTATGCTCGAGTACCAAGTTTGCACAGTTTAGCGCATTTGGAGAAGTCAACTGGCGCTATGGGTAAACAAAAGGGGTAAATAAAAGGGATAAACAGATACGGGAAATCCAAACCCAAGTGCAAGAATTTATCAACTAGGTGTGGGAGCCACCACACAAGCGGGGAAAAGTTGTACCTTGCCCGACCCCATAGCCAAAACCTTTTTGCAAGATTTGGCCCACAAACACGGTATCCCTCGAGCGAACCTCGAGCGAATCAAATACAAATTGTTCAGATATTTGAGTACACCTGGTCATTCTCGAGCGCTCTGCTAACAAGTTATTGCACTTTCGCTGCAATTTGTCAACAAAAACTGAACAAAATGCAATTTTTGCCAAACTACTTTTGGATATCAAAAGAATTTTTACGATGCGTCTAAATATAATCAATCGCTCTGTAAAAATACGTCTCCCTCTATTGGTCTATACATCTACCCAATTGGTGATTACTGTTTCGCCGATGAAATCCTAAATTCAATCTTCCCAAATTCATGCCCAAAATTCACATCAACCCGCCAGACTTGCCCCGTGATTCTGCCCCGTGATTCTGCCGCACGCTCGAGCGCCTCAAAAACAAACCCACCAAAACAAAACGCGCATGAAAATGTGTACGAAACTCAAATTTTCTTGGAATTCTCGGAATTTGAGGGCAAAAACCATCCAATTTACCCATTTTTGAATGACAATTTGCGAAAATCACTTGACTTTACGTATGTAAGACACTTAAAATGGCCCTAGCGCTGGGTATAAAAACGATTTTGGTTTTTTGCCCATCAAAGCGCACCCCCCGCGCTCGAGCAACCCCACCCCCGCTCGAGCGCACCCTTCTAGAAAAATTTACGATGTGTTTTTTGGAAAGCATGTCTCAAAATATGTTGATCTGCACCGTTTCAAAACCACACCTGCACGCAACTTGCACGCACACTCAAAGGCATCTCCAAACCCAACCACAGGAGCAATTCCATGACCCAAATCCAACATAACCACGTACAAAATGTGCAATTCCAAAACTGGACCGATGTCTGCGCCCTCGAGCAAATTCCTGTGAACGGTGGAGTTTGT
>JANYFS010000606.1 GCA_025359705.1 Deinococcales bacterium
GGTTCCACGGTGCAGCCTCGATTTTGGTGCGAACCACCCCAAAACCCTGCCCGTCGAGCAATGCCCCAATCCGTTTGGCCTCTTGTAAAGCAGTTTCAAAAGAACCGGATACCCTCGAGCAAGTCATGTGCTGAATAGGAGTTTCAGACTCGAGTTCGATCTCGAGTTCGATGACTAGGGCTTTGATGCGCTGACTCAGGCAAAACACCTTAAACCGAAGCATCTCGAGTTCGGGCATTGCCGCAACGGTGATATGTAACTCGAACCAATCTTGTTGCGGGTTGCTCAAAAACTTGAATAGGCAGGGTGATAAATTGTAGGTGATGCACTCGAGGCTCATATTCCAACTCCAATACGCGAAAATTGCACCAAAGGGGCATTGGAGTTCAGCATAGAGGATGAGTGGAACGGGGAACACCGCCAAATGGCGTAGCGCCAGCGCAATATTCCCAACATCATAGCTCGAGGGGAAAAACTAAAACCCCCATTTCTGGGGGCCGCGCTCGAGCGGAAATCTCAAAAAATTCCGCTCGAATGCACTGGTTTCCATTCTTTTCAGCGGTTGATCCGCTCGGCATCTTGCGGCAAAAGGCGCAGGGCATCGGCCTTTAACCCTTGGTTGGTTTTGAAATTGCTGATCTGCAACTCTGCCTTGACCGTATTCCCATCAAAGGTTTGAATCTTGGCAACCCGCCAAACCCCCTGAAGCACCCACACCCGCAGCTTGGAAAACTCGAGCTTGGCCCCCGTTTTGGGCCTCCCCTCGAGCAGCATAGTTTTGCCCTCTGGCAAATCCTCTTCACCGCGCAGCACAAAGGTCATCTCTTGCTGAGCCAAACCCTTGCCCAAATCGCTCATTTTGCCAAAATCCAGCGGCATCCCTGGCAGCTTGGTCATTTTATCTTCGGTGGTTTGGATGATCTGGTTGGGCAGCGACAGATAATTCCAAACTTTTTTGCCCTCGAGTACCAAAATATTGTCTTGCATGGCCTTGGGTGCGGTAAAACTGATGCGGGTCAGCTCGAGGGTGGGAATCGTTTGTAGGGTCAGCTCGAGCAACATTTCTTTGCCTTTGCTCAGCACTTTGCCCGAAATATGGCTCTCGAGGTTTACGGCAGAATCGATGGTTTGGCTGACCTTGGCCCAGATTTCGGAGGTAGATAAAGGTGCAGCTTGGGTGAAGCCAAGCGCAAAGAGGCTAAAGATCCAGACTTTTTTCATGGTGAGTTCTCCTGTTGGGTTGCTTTTTGACTATTTACAACGTCTTGACGAAAAATGAACAACGAAAAACGAAAAACAACCCTAAAGTGTTTTCTTAAAACGCAAGCTGGCAACCAGTAGCATCAACACTGCAAAAACAGTCAAAGCAATAAACTCGAGGGATAAATTTTCCAGTCCTGCACCGCGCAGCATCACGCCTCTTGTGACCTTTAGAAAGTAGCGCAGTGGAATGACATAAGAAATCCCTTGAAAGAAGGGATTCATCCCCTCGAGCGGGAAGAGCATCCCCGATAAAAACATATTGGGGAATACAAAAGCAAGTGTGGCAAACATGGCTTGCATTTGATTGCGGGCCAAAGTGGAAATCACCACGCCAATTCCTAAAGAACCCAACACGAATAGAATGGAGGCTAAAACCAGTAACCAGACATCGCCATTCATCGGAACCTTGAACAGCCAAACCCCCACCCCCAGCACCAGGGCAGCGTCCAGCAGGCCAAAACCAAAGTAGGGGATTACCTTGCCAATCACCACCTCGAGCGGTCGAACGGGGGTGGCGATCAGCGATTCCATGGTTCCCACTTCGCGCTCGCGCACCACGGCTACAGCGGTCAGCAGCACGGTAATCAGCGACAGCACCAACCCGATGATGCCTGGCACCATAAATACCGCCGTGCGTTTGTCGGGGTTGTACAGTACATCTTGGGTCACACTTAAGGGCATGGAAAAGCCCGAGTCGGTGAGGGCGCGACCTGCCAGCAGACGTTCGGAGACTTCTTTGATGGAGTCCGCCGCAAAAACCCCCATCTGTGCGGTCATATTCGGGTCGGAGCCGTCCACCCGAAAGGTCAGCTCGAGGGCTTCATTTTTGCGGGCCGCAGCCAACGCACCTTTGGGAATCTCTAAAACCGCTCGAGCGACCCCCGTTCGCACTGCCTCGAGCGCGGCCTGCGAAGAATCCACCACCACAGGGCTAAAACGCTCTTCGCTCGAGAAGGCTTTGACAATGGCTTTGCTAATACGGTCTTGCGAGGCATCGAACACCGCCAGCGGTACATTTTTCACGGTGGTATTTAAAGCGTAACCGAACAAAATCAGCACCAAAATGGGCAACAGAATAATCAAACGCGGCATGATTGGGTCGCGGCGCACATGGATGAATTCTTTGTAGGCGATCATCCGCAACCTCGAGCCAAAGGTGGCACCGCCGATGTTCGCTCGAGTGGGGTGGTCGTGTGGTATGGGTTTTTCTGAGCTGTGATCCATAAATAACCCTCCTAGAGCAGTTGTCCGTTATCCGTGATCCGTTTTCCGTTTCGAGTAAGGTAAAAAATACCGTTTCTCAGACGAAGAAAATATTTTTTGAATTGGGCCGTTTAACCGTCTATTCCTCTGACAAATGCTCTAAACCTGAACCTTGCCTGCCAAAAACACAAAAGTGTCCTCGAGGGTGGCTGAAACGCGGCGGATGGGGTTTGAGGTGCTGGTAAATCCCTCGAGCTGCGACATCACAAAGTTGGGTGTGGTGGCAACCCGTAGGCTCGAGCCAGAAATCCAGGCATCGCGCACCCCCGTTAGGTTTTTGACTTGGCGCAAAGTTAGGCCCAAGTCGGAAGGCTCGAGTTCAAAAAATTGCCCATCCACATTGCTTTTTAGCTGCTCTGGAGTACCTTGGGCCAAAACCTTTCCCCTCGAGATCATTGCAAGCTGCTGGCAACGCTCGGCCTCGTCCATATAGTGAGTTGTCACAAAAACCGTGGTTCCCTCGCTGCTCAGGTTGTAGATGGTGTCCCACAAGGCGCGGCGGCCCACAGGATCGAGGCCCGCAGTGGGTTCATCCAAAAACAGCACGCTGGGTTGGTGAATGATGGCAGTGCCAATGCTCAACCGCTGTTTCCAGCCGCCCGACAGGGTTCCCGCCTGCATTTTTTGAAACGGCTCCAGGCCCAACTGCTCCACCACCCGTGAAACCGCGCTAGCAATGGCTCGAGGGTGCAAAAACAACCCCGCCTTAAAGCGCAAATTTTCCTCCACGGTCAGGTCGCCGTAAACACTGGCAGACTGATTGGCATAGCCAATCCGCTCTTTCACACGGTCTGGATACTTCAGGCTGACCCCCGCAATGGTGGCCTCCCCCGAAGT
>JANYFS010000031.1 GCA_025359705.1 Deinococcales bacterium
TTTTGTGGCCCGCCGCGCCACGGGGGTGCAAAACGGCCCCAGTCCGCTGCATCTTCAGCGCCGTTTGCTGTTGTGTGGACAGCGCCCGATCAATTTGGTGGTGGATGCCAGCAATTATGTGATGCTCGAGCTGGGCCAGCCGACTGCTTTTTATGATGACCGCGATTTGCCCCAGCGCAGCCTCAAAGTGACTTTGGCAAACGAAAATGAAATCGCCAAAACCTTGGATGGTGCAGAATATCCCCTCGAGGTTGGGGATTTGCTAATCCGCAATGCCACCCACCAAATTGTGGGCATTGCAGGAACCAAAGGCGGCTGGGTGGGCCGTATTCAAGAAGACTCGAGCGATGTGGTGCTGGAGGCGGCCCATTTTGACCCGATTATGATTCGTAAAACCTCGGGGCGTTTGGGCCTGAAAACCGATGCGGCCTACCGTTTTGAGCGCGGAACCGACCCCAATTTACCGCTGTGGGCCGCCAACCGCATTATGGAATTGCTCGAGCGGCACGGCGGGGCCAGCGTTGTACAGGGGTTCGCTCGAGCGGGAACCCTCTACGACCCGCCTTTGCTCAGCCTCGATCCGCAGTATTGCCGCGACCTGTTGGGCATGGACATTCACACTGCCGAAATCGAGGGCAACTTGGCCCGTTTGGGCTGTGAAATCATCGACGAAGGCGGTCTGCTGCGGGTCAAGCCCCCCACCTGGCGGGTGGATTTACAGATTCCCGAAGACCTGATCGAAGAAGTGGCCCGCTTGCATGGCTTCCACGAACTCCCCGAAACCCTGCCCCCGCTGCTCGAGCATTCCGACAACATGGGCGCAGACCTCGAGGCCCAAAAACGCAACCGCCTGAAAACCGCCTTGACGGGTTTAGGATTTTCGGAAGTGGTCTCTTACAGTTTCAGCAACGATGAAGAAGCGAGCAACGCTCGAGCGGAACTCCCCAACATCAAGCTGAAAAACCCTTTAACCGCAGACCGCACAGGAATGCGAACCGCGCTCTACCCCAGTTTGCTGAATGCTGCCGTGACCAACAGTGCCGAAAAATCCCTGCTGCTATTCGAGCTGGGGCGGGTTTTCCCGCTATCGGGCGAAGTGGAGCATTTGGGAGTGCTGATGCGCGGCACGCTGGCCCCCTCGAGCTGGACTAAGGGACTCGAGGGCGGGTTCTTCGTATTCAAAGCCCTGCTCGAGTCTTTCGCGGCAAAGTTGGGAGCTACCCTCGAGCTACGCCCGCTCGAG
This sequence comes from Deinococcales bacterium, assembly GCA_025359705.1. Lineage (GTDB taxonomy): Bacteria > Deinococcota > Deinococci > Deinococcales > Deinococcaceae > JACMOA01. Next base: position 1,244 of record JANYFS010000031.1, read on the forward strand.
ACCAATCAAAGCGCAGTCCACCTGCACCCAGGAATTTGCGGAAATGTTTTTTGGAACGGTCAAAATGCGGGCGTAATCGGGGCCGTTCACCCCGCCGTGGCCCAAAAGTGGGGTCTCAAAGGGGAAACTTTCATCCTCGAGCTGACCCTGCCGCTTGCCAACCAAAGCTGGACTTTTGCCGATCCCAGCCGCCAACCCGCCGCACTACGCGACCTCGCCATCATTGCGCCCTTGGGGGTGGCCTATTCGGAGATGCTCGAGCTGATCCACACCCACGGCGGCCCCTCCCTCGAGTCGGTGGATGTGTTCGATGTCTACCAAGGTATTCCCATCGCTGAGGGTTCCCGTTCGGTGGGAGTCAAACTGACCTATCGCTCGAGCCACACCCTGACCAGCGAAGAAATAGAACACGATTTCCTCGAGCTGATTGGGCAGATTAAAGCGGCTGGGTTGGGGATTCGGGAGGCGTGAGGTCGAGCGCAGCGCCCTCAACATGCGCTTCTGTTTTTAGCGTATAATCTCTCGAGCGCGATGTCCAACCCTACGTCCAACCCTTTTTTTTCCACCCTCAAAAACACCGACAACCCCGATCAGCGGCGGGTGGCAGCCCTCGAGCAGTTGCATACCCTGTATGGCTATAGCGCTTTTCGTGGAGAGCAGGCCGAAATCATCGATCAGATTGTTTCGGGCAACGATGCTTTGGTGCTGATGCCCACGGGGGGCGGCAAGTCGGTGTGCTACCAAATTCCCAGTCTGCTGCGTGCGGGGGTGGGGGTGGTGGTCTCGCCGCTGATTGCCCTGATGAAAGACCAAGTGGACGCGCTGCTGCAACTGGGGGTGCGGGCCGCTGCGCTCAATTCCACGCTCAGTTGGCAGGATTCCCGCCAGCTCGAGGAGGATTTGGTGGGGGGCAATCTGGATATTTTGTATATCGCTCCAGAACGCCTGCTCAATTCCCGTACCCTAGACCTGCTCGAGCAGTCTCCCATTGCCCTTTTTGCCATCGATGAAGCCCACTGTGTTTCGCAGTGGGGCCACGATTTTAGGCCCGATTATATTGGACTTTCCGCGCTGCACCAGCGCTTCCCGAATGTGCCGCGCATTGCCCTCACTGCCACCGCAGACCGCATCACCAGGGCGGAAATCATCGAGCGGCTGGGTTTGCAAGATGCCCAGGTGTTCATCTCGAGTTTTGATCGGCCCAATATTCGCTATACCGTTGCCGAGAAAAACCAACCCAAAAAGCAACTGCTCGAGTTTTTGGCGGATCATGCGGGTGAAGCGGGGATTGTGTATTGCCTCTCGAGGGACAGCGTGGACGACACCGCCGCTTGGCTGTGCAAAGAGGGTTTTACCGCGCTGTCTTACCATGCCAAGTTGTCGCAGGAGGTCAAAGCCCGCAACCAAGAGCGTTTTTTGCGCGAAGATGGCTTGATTATGGTCGCTACCATCGCCTTTGGCATGGGCATCGACAAGCCCGATGTGCGTTTTGTGGCCCATATGGATCTGCCCTCGAGCCTCGAAGCCTACTACCAAGAGACGGGTCGTGCGGGGCGTGATGGGCAGCCCTCCCACGCCTTTATGGTTTACGGCATGACCGATGTGATCAACCGCCGCCACATGATCGAGGGGGGGCAGGCTCCCGAAGCGGTGCGGCGGGTGCAACAAAGCAAGCTCGAGGCGCTGTTGGGGTTTTGCCAAGTGGCGAGCTGCCGCCGTCAGGTACTGCTGGGCTATTTCGATGAGGCTTCGCAGCCCTGCGGCAACTGTGACAACTGCTTGCACCCCAAAGAAACCTGGCAAGCCACGGTCAGCGCTCAAAAATTTTTGTCTAATGTGCGGCGCACGGGCGAGCGTTTTGGGGTGCAATATCTGCTCGAGGTGTTGTTGGGCAAAGAAAATGAGCGGATGAAGCAAAATAAACACCATTTGCTCAGCACGTTTGGCATTGGCAGCGAACTGACCGAGCAAGAATGGCGCAGTGTGGTGCGGCAACTGGTGATTTTGGGCCACCTCGAGAGCGACCCGGTGCATCACGGTTTTAAACTCACCTTCAGCGGTTGGAAAGTTTTGAAAGGTGAAGAGGAAGTGCTGCTTCGCAAAGAGCAACCCAAAATGCCCAAAGAAAAAGGCACTCGAGCGCGGAAAGATCGGGGGCAAAATCGGGGGGCGGCTCGAGCGGAAGTCAATGCCTCGAGCGGAAAATCGGCGGTGTTTGATGCCTTGCGCGAGCTGCGTTCCAAACTTGCCAAAGAGAAAAACCTACCGCCCTACGTAATTTTTCACGACGCGGCTTTGCTGGAGATGGCCCAAAAAATGCCGCAAACCCGCAGTGCTTTTGCTCAAATTTCGGGGGTGGGCAGCCTCAAGCTCGAGCGCTACGCCGAGGATTTCTTGACCGTCCTCAATAAAATGGCTTCCGAAGCCGATCCTTCACCCAGTCATTCACAAAATAGTTCACCCAGTAATTCACGTGATATTCCAAAACATATTTCGCCAGAACGTCCCCCAGCACGCCTTCCAGCATACATTTCAGCACATATCTCAACCCCAAAAAATCCCGAAACTGGTGCAGATTCGACTAATTCGCCCACGGGCATTGGCAAAATCGCTCTCGAGCGTTTCGAGCGGGGCCACCCCGTTTTGCAAATTGCCAAAGATCTACATATGACTTCGGATATGGTCTACCAACATTTGGCTCAAGCCATCGGCACGGGCCGCCTCGAGTTTGGGCAAGTGGTGCATTGGGATGCCGCTACGCTCGAGTGGGTAGCACAGGTCTGCCAAAGATTGCCCAATGGCCCTGCACTGTTGCAGGTCTTGTACGCCACCCTCGAGGGAGAATACAGCTTGGGCGTATTGCGCTGCTTTTTGGTAGAACGCAGTAAAAATAACTAGATCGAGGGGATGGCGATAATCGATTTTGCCATTTTTAATCCAATTCAATAGAAAATACTTGAAGCTGCCATTATAATTATTAGTAGTGGTATAAAAGCAATGAACAGTACAAAAAATTCAATATAGGCTCGAGCGATTTGGCCTATCAATGCCAAAGATTGGACAATAACATCAGATATTTCGTTAAATAACCCGCAAATCTCCTGATAGATTCCAAAATAAGCCCAATGAGGATGTAAAATGAAGCAAAAATGACTGTTATTATAGCATGAGTATTACTGGGGGAATTAAATACCAATAGTACAAGCATCCACAAGCCAAATATCAAAAACCCCCATACTATTTGAAGAAAAATCAGACAAACCGATGCTGTTAAATATTTTCGAGGTAAGTCTATCGGAGGGAATTGGTTGAAAATTACCTTGGCTATCTCGGCTACCCAATGGCGAATGCCTTTCATGATCGACCAATTGATAATTACAATGATTAATCCAAAAACACCTGCACTTCGATCTATGTTATACTCGTACCGATTGTTTGAACCTGGGCCAAAAAGAACAATAAAAGTAGAAAATGGAAGCAAAATTATAATTAGCCCCCAGCAAAAAATATTGAGCCATATTTTGACAGATTTATGAGCATATTTAAAACCATTTAAATTTTCAAGAATACCGCACATCCATTTTTCAATATTGGATTGCCAGTTTTTGAATATTTCTGCACCAATAGCGAACAGAATCCAAAAGATAAAAATATACGAATATGCCACTTTCGCCAAAATGGATAAAATGAAACCGAATGAACTCACTCTACGCATCGGTGGATTAAAAATATTACCAAATAGAGTAATTAGCGCAAAAAAATTAAATAATAAATAAGCAATTATTAAAGTTTGAGCAATAGTAATTGTTATCCTCAAAAAAATAATATTCCTCGAGATATGCCGTTTGAGAGATGTCACCTCGAGCGTATCTTGGTTTATAGATATGTTCACGTATGCCGATCTGCATATGCCGAAACATCCATAGCAAACCGCTTGCTCCACTCGAGAACCATACCCAAAAATGCGTAACTTGCCATGCTCAATAAAGCCTGAGTAGTAGCTATTGCACTCGAGCCAAGCGAAGAAATCAAAGTATATACATCAAGCAGGATGACAATACCTAAAACAACTTGGCAAAAAACAAACCAGCTCGAGACTTTTTTACTTTGCTCCATCAGGCTAAGGGTATTGGTTCGAGATACCATACGGTTATTGACCTCGAGTACCCAAGTGCGAATACTCGCCAAAATTAACCAGTTGATCACAATGGGTGGAGCAGCCCCGATCAGAATACCTATAACCAAAATCAATGCGGGAAATCCAGCACCCGAGATAGAGCGGCCTAAGAGTGCGCTAAAAAATATCGGGAAAACGAGAGCAAGGGCTGCTAGAATAAGGGTACTCCACTGTGAGAATATCATCCACCGATCTAAAGTGGTGGTCAAATTTTGCAAGCGTGCAGTATCAATAGTGATCCCTCGAGTCCATTCACTGGCTCGAGCTTGCCATTCTTTGGCCCAGCCAAGTATTAATATGGCAATAACCCCAAAACCAACCATCCACAAACCCAATATCAAAAATAGCGAAGAAGGGAACACGCTACCATAACTAGAGTATTGCCGACTTAGCAGTTGTGCCACAAATGATCCAGCTACCATCATAAATAGACCCAAAATGATATAAAACCCGTTAAGAACCTGCATGACCATCAAGGAAACATTCAAACTTTTGGTGGTGCTGTCCATAATTTGTCCTCCATGTGCCATACCCTCGAGAGTAAGACATCGTACATTCTAAAACATTTGTGTGACCGTGTTGCAATCCCCTCCAGCGAGTGACTATATTTAGAGCATTTATCAGAATCATGAACGAATAAATGATGTTGCTCAAAAGATGATTTATTCGTCTAAAACACGCTATTGATGACCCCGCGCTTGACGAAAAACGGATAACTGCTCTATTTAGCAAATGACTGTGTTTAGCGACCAAAATATTCGGGCATATCTGCCGCAGTAATCAAAACATCCCTGGGTTTGCTGCCTTTGTTGCCCGAAACAATCCCCATCGCCTCGAGCAGATCCATCAGTTTTCCTGCTCGAGCGTGACCCACCGAGAGGCGACGCTGCAACCTCGAGACGCTGCCCTGCCCTTCCTCGAGTACGATTTCGGCGGCTTGGCGCAGCAACGGATCTGAGAAATCCATTTTGCCTTTGTCCAAATGGGTACCTTCGCCCTCGAGTCCCATCACCCCATCAAAATCGCTGCCGTAGGCCATGCCAAAGTCGTCGTCAAAGTATTGGCGGCGCAAAAAGTCGCTGATACGGGTACTTTCCTCTTCGGAAATGTAGGGGGCTTGCAGGCGCAGCGGCTTACCCAAACCGGGTTGAAAAAACAGCAAATCGCCCATGCCCACCAAACGCTCGGCTCCCATCGTATCCAAAATGGTACGCGAATCGTGGCTCGAGGAAACCGCAAAAGCGATGCGTGCAGGCACATTAACCTTGATCAGCGAAGTCAAAATATCCACACTGGGGCGCTGGGTTGCCAGCATCAGGTGCATACCCGTAGCCCGCGCCATTTGTGCCAGCCGCATGATTGCCGATTCCACTTCTTTGGGGCTGGTGATCATCAA
>JANYFS010000081.1 GCA_025359705.1 Deinococcales bacterium
TCACTCGAGGGACACTTTAGCCGCCCATCCCACTCGAGGGTTTGATGTTGCGCTGGTTTTGGCAGACGGACTTTCGGCTGCGGCCCTCGAGCAACACGCTTTGCACCTGTGCCAGATTTTGTTGCCCCAGCTCGAGCGGCGCGGCCTGAGCGTGGCTCCGATTGCTTTGGTGGAACACGCTCGAGTGGCGGTTGGCGACGAAATTGCCGAAATTTTAGATGCCCAAACCGTGGTGGTATTGATTGGCGAACGCCCTGGCCTTTCCGTTCCACACAGCTTGGGGGTGTATCTGACCCACCATCCACAGGTGGGCCGTGTGGATTCTGAGCGCAATTGCATCTCAAATATTCAACTGGCAGGGCTAAGTTACCCGCAGGCCGCCGAAACGCTTTTGGGGTTGCTCGAGGGGGCAAGGGTTTTGGGGCGCAGTGGGGTGGATTTGAAACCAGTGGTTGGAGGGGCGCTCGAGGAGGGGGAAAGTTGAGCTGCACTCGAGTGGACACAAAACTTCTCGAGTGAACTTAACTCCTCACTGCCCCGTCGTAGCGCCCTCTGGCCTCGAGCACCTCGGACATGTTGCGCTCGGCCCATAGGCTCATTCGCTCCATGATGTCCTCGATGCTGCGACCCAGCGGGGTGAGCTTGTAATCGGTGTGCGGCGGGACTACTGGGTAGACCGTGCGCTCAATCAGGCCATCGCGCTCGAGTTCGCGCAGGGTCTGGGTCAGCATTTTCTGAGAGATGCCCTCGAGCGCACGCTGAAGGGCGCTATAGCGCATGGGTTCGCCTTTGAGTACATACAGCGTGAGTACGTTCCACTTGCCACTGATGATGTCCAGCACCGTGTGCGAGGGACAATATTTGCTGCACACGTTGACGGGATGGGATATTTCACTCGAGGTTGGGGTCAGATTCATGGCTCAAGTCTACACTTTTTACACGCACTAAAAAGTATGTACTTCCATATTAGAGCGTACTCGAGTACAGTCTGTTTTAACAGCGGAGCGCAAGAACCGCTCACGAATAAAACTCGAGGAGAACACCATGATTCTAGTCACCACCCCCAATGGAAAAGTCGGCAGCGAAGTCATTCGGCAGCTTCAAACTCAAGGCTATGCCGTGCGCGTGGGCGCACACACCCTCGAGAAAGCTCGAGCGGCCTTTCCAGGTCTGGAGGTGGTTCACTTCGATTTTGAGAACCCTGAGAGCGTGCGGGCAGCACTCGAAGGCGTGGACAGTATCTATCTGGCCTCACCAGGCGATATGCTCGAGGGACCCGTAAACGCAGTGGTGGACGCGGCTCAAGCAGCGGGCGTGAAACGCATTGTGCGCCTGTCCGCTGCTGGGGTCGAATATGGCGATAGCCCACTGCGAAAGGTGGAGCTGCACATCGAAAAGAGCGGACTCGAGCACACTTTTCTGCGCCCAAGCTGGTTTATGCAGAACTACAGCACCATGAACGCCGACGGGGTGCGCCAGGGAACGCTCTACGAACCCGCTGCTGATGGACAAACCGCCTTTATTGACGCTCGAGACATCGCCTCGGTAGCGGTGGCTGCGCTAACTCAGGACGGGCACAACGGCAAGGCATACACCCTAACTGGCTCGGAGGCCCTCTCGAGGAACGATGTGGTAGCGCTATTCTCGAGCGCGTTGGGCCGCAAGATCACGTACATATCCATAGCGGACGAGCAACTGCGCCAAGGGATGCAGGCAGCAGGCGCATCCACGGATTACGTCGAGCTAATGAGTACTCTGTACGGTTATGTGCGCGTCGGGGCCACTGCTATGGTCACGGACGAGGTGCAAAAGGTGACGGGACGCGCCCCAATCCGCTTTGAGCAGTTTGTGGAGGATCACCTCGAGACCTGGCGCTGAGAAGTGTAAGGATTGAGCTGCGCTCGAGGCGATGAAGGCTTAAGGGTATGAAAAAGATTTGGGCTCGAGGGGGTTTCAACATGCATGTTGACCCCCTCGAGTCATCTTGCTGTTAAAAAACGAGGCTCGCAACCCCAAGCTCACGGTCTGGCCCGACTTTGCCCCGTGGCAATTCCGCCTGCAATCAAGTGTGCAGTACGCAAAGGCTCGGGAATACTGGAGTGGACACAAAACTTCTCGAGGGATTGGGCAGCTTGCTGGGGCGTGAGGCCCGCGCGTTGCACCCAGACGCTGCCCACGGGTTCCATTTCACCCGCTTTCTCAATCAAAGCCCATTTGCCTTTGCCGCCGCGCACTCGAGTGAGTAGGGCTTCGCGGATGGCATCCATATTGGGTTGCTTGCGGGCCACCACCAACACAGGGCGCTCGAGGGTGTCGGCAAGCCAGTGAATGTCCAGCACATTAAAACCACCCAAAGCAATCCCTTGAAACAGGATCAGTTGGGTGTGTTCATAAAATTTAGAATTTCGCACCAGCTCCGCCACATTTTTGGCAGAATTGGCACCATCACGGCGGATCACCCCGCTCAGAATCCCCTCGAGCCGTGTGGCAGCGTAGACTGCGCCAACAATCCGTACATCTCCGTAATGGCTGCGCTGAAACGGAAAATCGTCGAAACCGATGGCGTGCGAAAGTTTGGAAGGGTAGAGGGTCATGCGGGTTTAATGGCCCTCGAGTTCAAAAAGCAGCGCGGTTTGGGCCACATTTAGCACTCGAGTATTGACCAATCGGAAATTGCCAAAATCTTCATATCCAATTAGCGTAGCAAATCGCTCCCCTCGAGGGCGGGAACCAAATTCAGGCGCAGCAGATAACGTTGACCTCCTCGAATACTTTGGTATTTTTCAAAAAGTGCATACAACTCGGCTTGTAAGGCTTTGGCTTGAGCAAAATCTAAGCGCAAATCATCACTTAATAGTGTGGCCAACGCGGGTAAATCGGGAGAGCGAAAGTCGGGGCTGATTTGTGAAATCGGGCCGACATTCAGGGTGAGGATTCCTGCTTGGTCACGAAAAATATGACTTCCCAAGTGTTCCAAAGCTGATTCAATCACTCGAACTATGGCCTGCTGAAACTGCAAAGTCCAAAAATCATCCCATTTCTGAATCGCTTTCCCCTCCAGCGGATTGACCAAGTTTCTAGGCACAAAAAAGTGATCAGCGCTCGAGCGATACATCTTGATGGCCCGCCCTTTGCGCGGGATTTCACCAACCACTTTCAGCAAGTCCAATTCCAAAAAACGCTGCACTTTGCCGTATAGCACGCTTAAGGGGCAACCAATTTCGGCAGCAGCCTCACCAATACTCAAATCTCTGGCAATAAACGGCGAAAAATAGACCAATTGCTTGGGATCGGATAAACATTGGGCTGCCTGAAAATCGGTGATGGTTTGGGTACTACTTTGAATTCCATCTTCCATACCAAGTAGCTTAGCTCGAGCATAGGGTTATGACCGTGCGAACCCCAAACCCATTAACCCCCATGCTCGAGCCACTATCCTATTCGCCTTTTCGTTGGTACTGGATTGGGCAAAGCATTTCAGTCTTGGGAGACCGCATCAGCCTGGTGGCCTTGCCCCTGCTGACCCTCGAGCTAGGGGCCACTCCCGTACAACTGGGCCAAATTGCCGCGCTACGCTCATTATTTGAGGTGCTTTTTTTGCTGCTGGGCGGGTTAGTGGTAGACAGATGCTCGAGCCGTACCGTGATGCTGTTCACCGATACCCTGCGAACCCTCTTGCTGTGCGGCCTTATTGCCTTGATGCTAAACCATAGTCTTCGCCTCGAGCATCTGTACTGGCTCTATCCCATTTTGGGAATGTGCAACGCCTTTTTCATGCCCGCCTCGAGCAGTATTTTGCCCCAACTGTTGACGAAAAAGCTATTGGTGCAAGGTAACGCCCTAAAAACCTTCAGCTTTGAAGGCTTGGGGATTTTTGGCCCGATTTTGGCAGGGGTTTTAATCAGCACAGGCGGAACGTTGCTGGCGCTCAGCTTGGACACCCTCAGTTTTAGTGTGGGTATATTCTGCTTGATACTGATGCGAGTTACGCCCAAAGCCCT
>JANYFS010000089.1 GCA_025359705.1 Deinococcales bacterium
GCCACACTAAAACTCAGGCCATTGACCCCCACATCTAAAGCCCCACTTTTGGCAGCCAAAACGCTGGCTAGGGTTTCAAAAGTTCCGCTCGAGCCAAAAACTTGGGTGTCTGGATTATTTTGGGCCAAAAGATACGGCTCGAGCCGCAGAGCGAGCATTTGGTGGATGTATTCGCGCAAAGCTCTAAGATCCTTGCCTTTGGGAGCTTTACTCTCGAGGGTCTGGCCCAAAAACTGCCGATTCAAACGCACCGAACCCAGCGGCAAACTCAGCACCTTTTCGGCACGACTCGGGCCACCCCGCACCAGCTCGAGGCTACCGCCGCCCAAATCCAGCAGCAGATTATCGGGGCCAAACTGCACACTGCCCGAGGCTCCCAGGTAAGTCAGTTCCCCTTCCCGCTCCCCCGAAATGATCACGGGGTACACCCCCACTGCGGCTTGCAAACGTTGGGCCATGACTTCGCCGTTGGGCGCACCCCGCATGGCACTGGTGGCATACGTTCGCAGTTCTTGCACCCCCAGCGAGGCCGCTAGCTCCCGAAAACGCCCCAAGCTACGGGCCAGCCGCGCAAAACCCTCCTCGGAAATATTTCCGCTCGAGTCCAAACATTCCCCCAAACGGGTACGGTCTTTAAGCGCATCCAGCACCCGAAAACCATCCCGCCGAGTTTCGGCAATCAGCAGGTGGGTAGAATTGGTTCCAACATCGGCTACAGCGACGCGCATCATGAGGACTAGCTTAGCCGAATCTGGGTTGGGGAATACCGCAAAATTGTAAAAATTGCAAGGAATGGTGAAAAATTAATCAAGTTCGCGCTTAAGTGCAAATAAGAGTTAATCCACAATTCAATCCACAAGAAGCCGTTTACTTTTCCCGCGCCCAGGCAGGCTCGAGGGCTAAAATTTGGGCATGGCAAGGGCAATTTGGGTCATGTGCGCCAGACAAAAATCCCGTGCTGGTTAAAAATTCGCGCACAATTTCACCGCCCGTAAACGAAAATTCGCTCTTGAATAGCTTGACCCAGCCCTCGAGCGGTAGCGGATGATGCTCCTCGAGCCACTTGGAAAATGACCCATGTCGAGCTTGAATATGCAAAATTTTTTGGGCGTTGCCAATGGCGGCTTAGATTTTTAGGCGGTTGCGAATGATGCTCGAGTATTGCATCAGACGTTCAAAATCATCTTTGTCAAAGGTCGCCACCCGCTCGAGGGAAAACCCTGCATAGGCTGCGCGAAAACCGTCCCGTTTTTTCAAAATGGTTTCCCAAGACAATCCCGCTTGATTGATCTCAAGGACGAGGCGCTCGAACAGTTCATGGTCGTGCTGGAGCGGAAACCCATACTCGAGGTCGTGATAGGGGGGGTGAACAGGGTGCAAACCCCCAGATCGCACCAATTGGCAATAACTTTCGGACATACGTCAGTTTAAGTGGGTTTGAACCAAACCGTATACCGCTCGAGGGGTTCCTCAAACCCTTCGCTCAAATTCTTTTATGATGATTTCATGCACCCCGATTCAGTACACGATAAGCAGATCCAAACCTTGCTGCAAACCTTGAATGATCTCACAAGCAACCCAGAAAAGATCCAGCGGGAAGGCAACCAATTCTACCAAGCAATTAGCAATGGCGATTTTCAGGAGGCAGGTATTGCGCTGCGTATCCTTGCTCCCCACATTGCTACCATTTCCGATCCCATGCCCGCTAGCTATTTAGCCCTGTTGTGTGGGGCCTTGCTCGAGCAAGGTCATGATCCCGAACTACTGCTCGAGCCACTTTTTGCGCGTTTTGCGGTGGTTTTGGCGGATCTGAAAGAATTTTTTGATCGCTGTGTGGCAATAACGCCGCAGATTTTGACCGAAGACGGCGTGAATCAAGAGCTGTGGCAAAAAACCCAAGAAAAATTGGCCCCCAGTTTTCCCATGTTGGCTGGAGCATCACAGGGCATGGACATGTTGTGGAGACCCGTTATGACGGTTTGCTCGATGCGCTCGAGCGCCCGCGCTATGGCCCAAAAGTTTCGCCCCACCCTCGAGGCACTCCAGGATGCCGACGAAGGCTGCATGTGGTTGAGTAGGCTCTTGGCTACTTTGGACAACGAACCCATTGTGGTTCTCGAGCCATCCACAGGCTTGGGTTTTAGCGCCAAGATGAGCGGTGTCGCCGACAATTTCCAGCTCCACACACTACTTATGGACATTTTCCCTAACCCTACCCAAACCGCTCGAGCCACCCCCGAATCCCTCGAGGTGGCCTGGGGTACGGGGCCACAATCGGGTGAAGAATCGGTGGTTGGTCACTGGAATATGTACGATTGGCGAGCACTTTCGGGGAGTAAAACCTTGGGAGACTCCTCAAGCAGCAACTCCGACCTATGGATCTGGGGTGAGGGCATTCCCTCTGATATTCCCACATTACATGGATTTCGCGTGGTTCTTTTGGGAGAAGCGGCCTACCAACGTTCGTGGAACAGTATGCGGACGTTTGGACATCTAAAGCCCGAATTTTCCGACCTACACCAGCTAAGCCCGCTCGAGGTGGAGGAATGGATGGAAAAACTGATCCAGACCCCCCATGTTTGATTTACCCATGATTCGCTAGTGACTCGCGTATCGTCCGATATGGATTATTTGTTTGATTCGAGGGGTTTCGCTCGAGGGGTTTACCTATTTGGTTCGAGCAAATCCGAATACATTTAACCCAATCCTCATCTTAGGATGGGGTATAGTTTCCCTCGAGTAGCACTCACCCCCCGTTAAACGCTTCCAATTGCCGCACCGTTTGCAGCACAGTTTGCCGCATAGCCGTTCCTTTCCATTCGATTTAAATCGAGCAGGAGTCAAGATGCGTATACCTCGAGCCATCACCCCGTTGCGTTTTCTGGTTTTAAGTTTGCTCCTCGCCTCGAGTACAGGCACGCTGGCCCAAAGCGCCCGCCAAACCACTTTGGTTTACGGCGGAGATTGGTCGGATCTGATCACCCTCGATCCCGCCCAGTCCTACGAATTCTCGGGCGGCATCGTCACTGACAACCTCTATGAAACCTTAGTCAAGTTTGAAGGAACCGACCTTGCCAAACTCAAGCCGTCACTCGCCACCTCTTGGAAAGTGACCGACGGCGGCAGTGACTGGAAAGTGATGTTCAAGCTGCGTGCGGGCCAAAAATTCTCGAGCGGCAACCCCTTTACCGCTAATGATGTGGTTTACACCTTTGACCGCGCCATTGCCCTCAAATCGAACAGTTCCTTTTTGTTTACCGATGTTGCCAACATCAAAGTGGGCAGCACCAAAGCCACCAATCCGCTAACCGTGGAAGTGACTTTGCCCAAAACCGCCTCACCTGCGGCCTTCCTCAATGTATTGACCTTCAATATTGGTGGGATCGTAGACAGTGTGGAAGTGCAAAAGCATGTAGTGGGTGGTGATTACGGCGGGGCTTGGCTCAAAACTGCCTCGGCGGGAAGTGGCCCCTTTATGCTGAACCGTTGGGATCAAGGGCAACAAGTGATTTTGGATGCCAACCCTAATAGCCGCCTAAAGTCCAAACTCAAGCGGATTGTCATGCGGGAAATTAAAGAAGCCAACGCCCAAAAAATTGCCCTCGAGAGTGGAGAATTGGACATTGCCGAAAACCTGACCCCTGATATGATCAAGGCCAAGCTCACTGAGGGCAAATTCAACGTCTACAAAGCGGATTCTTTGCGAATTCAGTACTTGGGCATGAACAGCGGTGAAGGCCAACCCTTCGAGGACGCTCGAGTGCGCCAAGCAGTGCGCTGGGCGCTGGATCAGGACGGAATTGTGAATGGGCTAGCAGGCGGCCTTGCCAAAAAGATTCAAACCATCGTGCCATATGGTCTTTTTGGGGCCAATACCAGCACGCCCTACAGCACCAACATCGAAAAAGCCAAAGAACTGCTCAAGGCTGCGGGTAAACCTAACGGCTTTGAAGTGGAATTCTTGATCAACAATGGCTCCTGTGCGGCAAATATCCCTTGCCCCGACTTGGCAGCCAAGATTCAAAGTGACCTTGCCAAAGTAGGGATCAAGGCCAATATCAAGCAACTGGTGCAGGCCGAGCAGCTCAAAACCTACCGCGCCCAAAATGCCCAACTGATTTTGCAGGCTTGGAGTCCGGACTTTCCAGATCCCGATGGCAACGCCACCCCGATGAGCGACTTCGCTGCCAAATCTTTGGCGTGGCGCAACAAATGGAAGAACGACAGCGCCGCCAAACTGACCCAACAAGCCGCCCTCGAGCCAGTTCCAGCCAAGCGTGCCGCGCTGTACAAGCAGCTCACCGAGTTGCAACTGACCGACGGATGGGGCGCGATGCTCTATCAACCGATCAATCCAATCACCATTGCGCCCAATATCAGCGGCTATGTCCGCAATGCTCAGGGCCAAGTGCGGTTCGAGAAAATCAGTAAAAAATAACCCTCGAGCATCAACCCAGAACTCATCTCTAGCTCGAGCGAAATAACCCCCAGTCGAAGCGCAGTTTTGCTTCCAATTCTGGGGGTTTAACGCTTACGATAAGGCCAGCAACTATGTGGATCTATCTTTTAAAACGGCTTGGCTTTGTGGTCTTCGTGGTCTGGGGCGTAACCCTTGCTACTTTTTTTATCGCCCAAGTGGTGCCAGGCGACCCCGCTGTGGTGGCCCTTGGCGACAATGCCAAAGAGGAGCAAATTTTGGCCTGGCGCGAGTTGCACGGCCTGAACAAACCCGTGATCGTGCAGTACGGCATTTACCTCAAAAACCTGCTGAGTGGCGATCTGGGAACCAGCTTGCGAACGGGCCGCAGCATTGTGGCGGATCTTAAAGATTTCTTTCCTGGAACCCTCGAGCTGAGCATGGTGGCGGTGCTTTTTTCGGTGTTGTTTGGCATTCCAGCGGGCATTTTTGCGGCGCTGTTTAAAAACCGCTGGCCCGATTTGCTGGTGCGGCTACTGGCCCTAATTGGTGGGGCCACCCCAATTTATTGGCTGGCGATTCTCCTGCTCGAGCTGCTGAATAACCGCCTGGGTTGGCTGCCTGGCCCTGGGCGCTTAGATGCCTATTTGATCAATCCACCCAATATCACAGGCATGGTGGGCATCGATGCGCTGCTTGCCAGAGACAGCGAAGTTTTTTGGGATTCGGTGAAACATTTGATTCTTCCGGCCATCGTGCTGGGGGCGTTTAATGCTGCATTGTTGGCCCGCATGACCCGCTCGGCTTTGCTCGAGGTGTTGAATCAAGATTACATCCGCACTGCCAAAGCCAAAGGAGTCCGCTCGAGTGCCTTGATTTTGCGGCACGCCCTGCGAAATGCTGCCATTCCAATCCTAACGGTAATGGGGGGGTTGCTAGGCGGTCTGCTATCGGGGGCCGTCCTGACCGAGACCATTTTTAGTTGGCCTGGGATTGGGCGCTACGCCACCCAAGCCGCCACTTCGCTGGATTTTCCCGCAATTATGGGGGTGACGTTGCTGGCAGGTTTGCTGACTTCGCTGATCAATTTGGGAGTGGATTTGCTGTACGCAGTGGCAGACCCAAGGATCAGTTATGGATAACACCTATGGATAACACCTTAGACACCGCTACCCAACCCCGCAAAGTCCAATCCGAACGCGCTCGAGCCATATCCCGCCTGCTGCACAACTCTGGGGTGGTGATTGGTCTCATTTTAATTTCCATCATCGTGTTGGTGGCCCTGTTTGCCCCCCTGATCTCGAGCGACCCCTTGCTCCAAGACCTGAACATCAAGGGTCAAAATCCCTCGAGCGCACACTTTTTGGGAACCGATCAACTGGGCCGCGATGTTTGGGCGCGGGTGGCCCACGGAGCCAGAATTTCGCTATGGGTGGGGCTGGCGGTGACGGGGCTTTCGCTGACGGTGGGCAGTACCATTGGGCTGATTGCGGGCAGTTTTGGGCGCAGCATCGACAACATCTTGATGCGCCTGACCGACATTTTTTTGGCCTTCCCCAGTCTGATTTTGGCAATGGCGATTGCCGCAGCCCTTGGCTCGAGTATTCAAAACACCATTTTGGCGGTGGCAGTGGTCAGTTGGCCCAGCTATGCCCGCCTCGTTCGGGCCCAAGTTTTGGCCCTGCGCGAGCGGGAATTTGTGGAAGCAGCAGTGGCCCTTGGCTCGAGCCGCAGCCGCATTGCCTTTAAGCATCTGTTGCCCAATGTGCTAACCCCCATTTTGATCCAAGCCAGTTTCGACATTGGGCAGGCCATTTTGACCGCCGCAGGACTCAGTTTTATTGGGGTCGGGGTGCAGCCCCCCACTCCCGAATGGGGTTCGATGGTCGCCGAAACCCGCAACCTGATCTCGAGCGCACCCTGGACCTCGAGCGCACCCGCCCTAGCCATTCTATTTACAGTTTTGGGGTTTAACCTGCTGGGCGACGGTTTAAGAGATGTCCTCGATCCAAGAGGGCGCAAATAGCCGAACACCCCCCCAGCCAATACCACTTTTGAGCATTAATGTTCTAAGTACCTCCCATGTCAGATTTAGAGATGTTCTAAATCTGATAGCGACCAACGGGAGTAGGGCCAATGAGTTCCTATCAGCGACGTGGAAGATTTCGAGTTTTGCGAGAATATCTGAAACATAGCTGGGAGGAACTTAGTTGGGCATGGTTTAGGAGACGTTTGGTTTCGCTGATTATTTTAAGGGCAATTTTCCTCATAAACCCCCTAGACACTGTGTCTGTTGTGTTCGCCGCACCCTGGATCTAGCATAAACCAACCACTCGAGCGCATTTTTTGTCAGGATTTGGGTTGGTTTGAGCGTAGATATGTGCGGGTGTCACGGAGCAAGACTTCACTCGAGCAAAGGGGCAAACATGTCAGATCGCAACACTACAGAAATCATCCAAGAAAACCGCGACCATACCTTGTTCTCTTGGTCGGTACAATCCACCGCCAACCCGATCCATATGGTCGGCGGCAAGGGCAGTTGGTTTTGGGACGGCGACGGCAAACGTTATCTCGACTTCAGCTCGCAACTGATCAACCTCAATGTAGGCCACCAGCACCCCAAAATGCTCGAGGCCATCAAAAAGCAAGTCGATGAACTGTGTTTCGCTGGCCCCAGCATGGCAACCGAACCACGCGGGCAGTTGGGCAAAAAACTTGCCGAAGTCACGGGTTTGCAAAAGGCTTTTTTTACGCTTGGCGGCTCGGAAGCCAACGAAAATGCCATCAAAATCGCCCGTTTGGTGACAGGCCGCGACAAAATCATCACCCGTTACCGCAGCTATCACGGGGCTACGATGGGCAGTATGACCGCCTCGGGTGATCCGCGTCGCTGGGCGGTAGAACCTGGAATTCCTGGAGTGGTACGGGTTTTTGATCCGTATTGTTACCGCTGTCCCTTTGGGCAAACCGTGGATTCCTGCAAACGCGAATGTGTTTCGCATATCGAAGAAGTGATTCAGATGGAAGGGCCAAACCAAATTGCAGCAATCATGGTGGAAGGCATCACGGGATCGAATGGTTTGTTGGTTCCACCCGACGACTATTATCCCAAACTACGGGCCTTGTGTGATAAATACGGCATCTTATTAATTGACGACGAGGTAATGAGTGGTTTTGGGCGAACAGGCAAATGGCTAGCCACCCAACATTACGGTATTGTTCCCGATATTGTCACCTGCGCCAAAGGTTTAACCAGTGGCTATATGCCCTTGGGTGCGGTGGTGGTTTCCGACACCATTGCCCAATACTTCGAGAACAACATGTTATGGGGCGGCCTAACCTACTCGAGCCATCCCGTTTCGTGTGCGGCAGCAGTAGCTAACTTAAGCATCTACGAAGAAGAAGGCATTTTTGAGCATGTCGAACTCGAGGGGGAATACCTCGCCTCTCGCCTCGAGCAGTTAAAAGAAAGCTACGCTTGTGTGGGGGATGTGCGCTTCAAGGGTTTGTTCAGTGTCCTCGAGCTGGTGCGCGACAAAACTACCAAAGAACCTTTGGCTCCCTTCAATGGAACCTCGCCAGAAATGCAAGAATTAGCCAAATATCTTAAATCTCGAGGGCTATATGCTTTTACTCGCTTCAATATGTTGTGGGTTTGCCCACCACTCAATATCTCAAGAGAGGATTTGGATATTGGTTTAGGAATTATTGATGAGGGGCTGAAGAAGGTTGATGTGATGCTCGAGGATAAGAGGGTAGGAGTGTAAAGATCGAGGGCGAGAGGGCGAGAAAAAGATTTATGGGGGGTAAACACGCCGAAAATAACCCCCCTCGAGTTCCAAATCTTTAACGAATAACGAATAACGA
>JANYFS010000083.1 GCA_025359705.1 Deinococcales bacterium
GGTGGACGTGCAAACCGCTTTTGTGGCGCTGGCAGGCGAGTATGAACACGGCAACCGATATATCTTGCAAGCCCTCGAGCGGGGTGCGCCCTTCATTTTGTCGGATCAACCGAATGTGAAGAGGGGAGTGCAGGTTCCCGACGCTCGAGCGGCCTTGCGTGCATGGGCCAGAGCTGCACGGGATGGCTACACCGCACCCGTGGTGGGCATCACTGGCAGCGCAGGAAAAACCACCGCCAAAGAGTACATCGGAGCCGCACTCGAGGGGTATTACACCCCAGGCAACCTGAATACTTTGGATGCCATCGCCTGTTTTCTGCTCGAGTTTGCCACCCAGGTATCAGAAAAACCACTGGTCATCGAAATGGGCATAGACCGCGTGGGCGAAATGCTCGAGCTGATGGCTTTGGTGGCCCCCGACATCGGGGTGATCACCGCCATAGGCGAGGCCCACCTCGATGCGCTGGGAGATTTGGCAGGGGTGGCCCGCGAAAAGGGCGGAATTTTGCGGGCCACGCGCTTGGGTTTGGTCAACGCCAGGGCCAGTTCGTATTTCCCCAATACCTCGAGCTACGGTTTTGAAACCGCAACCTTTGCGGGGCAAAATCTGCAACCCACTACCGCAGGAGATGCCCTCACCCTCGAGTTTGCAGGGGTACAGGTTTTGGTTCCCTCGAGCAGCCCCATCGTTGCCGAAGCAGCCGTAGCCGCCATGAGCATTGCCCAAAGTTTGGGCCTAGACCTCGAGCGGGCCGCCTCAAGCATTGCCCGTGTGAACGTTCCTGGTGGGCGTTTTCGGGTGCAGAAATACCCGTGGGGTGTGGGAAATGATGTGGGTGAAATCACCATTATCGACGATACCTACAATGCCAACCCGATTTCCATGCGGGCCGCGCTCGAGGCGTTGTCCAGCTTTCCCCAAAACCTTTCCCAAAACCCCAACCCTCGAGGCAGAAAAATTGCGGTATTGGGCGATATGCTCGAGCTGGGGCCAGACTCTGAACTCTTTCACGCTCAAATCAAAACCTTCGCCCAAACCCATGCCGATTTGGTGCTTAGCACAGGTGCAAAAGCCGCGCTGCTCTCCGAGAACCCTTTCCCAGACCATACTACCTTGGCCCAACATTTACAGCCCTTGCTACAAACAGGCGATGTGGTTTTGTTTAAAGCCTCGAGGGGAGTAAAACTCGAGCGGGTGATTGAATTGTTGTTTGGCTCGAGCGCATAGTATTTGTATGGTATTTTGTATCGCATGTTGTAATGGTAAATAAAAAACCCCCCTCGAGTTGGGGGGGTTTTTGATTGAACTGATTGAACTCTTGAACCATGCCGCTTCGCCCTGTCCTACCTCGAGGCTAATGTCTTGCAAGGCGTGAAAAGATCCAGATGGTGTGGCATAGCTTTTATTGACCCCACTCAGGGTAATCAGGGGTTGCCTTCGAGCGGCGGGTGGCGGGCGATTTCCAGCAGTTTTGGGATGAGTAAGCATGGGGTGCCTCTTTTGGTCTGACTTTTTACGTCGGATTTGACCTACCCCAAGGCTAAGTTCTATCTTGTACGAATGCTCAAGGGTTTTCGTAGTAGCCATCTGCTCGAGGTAAACGACCCCATTCAAGCGGCGGTTTTGCTCGAGCCAAACACCCTACGCTTTCTGACCCCGTTTATGGGACAGCCCTGCTCCGCCGATCAAGTGGCTTGAGCGCTGGACATCAGCCTGAATACCTTGCTCTACCAAATCAAGCGGTTGATCAAACTGGGATTCCTCGAGCAAGTAGCAGAAATCCCCCGTTCTGGACGGGGGATCAAGCGGTATCAAGCCAGCGCCGACATGTTTTTCATTCCCTTTCAGGCAGCACCCTTTGCCACCCCAGAAGACATGCTGTTACACGAGTATCACCCGCTTTACCGCACTTTTTTGGCGGCTTTTATCGAGGCGGCTATGCAAATGGTCAACCTCACCGCTATGCACGACATTGGCATTTGTGTTTCACGCGACGAGGAGGGTCGGCTCTGTGTGGAACACGGCACGCATCCTTTACGTGAGCTGCATGTCAATCCCCTCGAGCCACAAGCTCCTGCCATTTTGGTTCTTTGGGAAGATCAATTGCGCCTGGATTTTGAAGATGCCAAAGCCATGCAGCTCGAGCTTTTTGAACTTCTCGAGCGCTACCGTTCCAAAGAGGGAAGTGGAACCTATATCGCCCACATTGCACTTACCCCCGCCAAAAAAGAGTGACCCAAGAATTTTTTGAATGACCCAGATCTGCTTTTAATTTTATGGGGTGCAAACCTCCAAATAGTTTCGCATTCCGTGGGGGCAACTGCCATAAGCTCCATTCCATTGCCCACCTACAGATTCAAAATATTTTTTAAGCAAACTGATTTTGGTGCGTAAAACGACATATGTTTTTTCGAAAAGTGGATTTTCCGTTCCCGAATGTGGATAAGAAGGTGCATCATATACCATAAAACTGGGTTCAATTTCCCCAATTTGTAATTTTTGGTACTCTCCATTTTGTTGGCCTGATGGTCGGGTACTGGATAAATTGGGATCACGTTTGGTACTTAACCAACTGATGTTACGCACCTAGGATTTGCAAGATTAATTATTTGAGCTGAATATAATCTGAGAAAATATCAAATTTGTAATCATATTGTCAAAATATGTAAAAGA
>JANYFS010000132.1 GCA_025359705.1 Deinococcales bacterium
AAACTGATCACACTCATTGAGCAACATACCGGTCTGTCCAGATTGCGTATCGCCATCTGCAATGCGGATGAAGCCAAAGGCAGTGAAGCACGGCTGCTGATCCAAGACCGCTTCAACCGAGGGGAACTCTCGCTGGTCATCGGCAACGCCACCATGGCTGAGGGAATGGATTTGCAGGTAGCCTGCAAGTACATTTGGAGCCTTACCCTACCCTTCACCCCTGCCGAACTCGAGCAACGCAATGGACGGGGCTGGAGACAGGGCAATACCGAGCGCAACGTTTATTCGTGCTACATCATGGGGGACTGTGGACTCGATCCCCTGCGGATGGATCTGATTCGGGGCAAGGCAGGCTGGTACGACCAGTTCTGGACTGGCAACCAAGACACGATGGACAGCCCCAGTCAGGAAGCGATTCCCACTTTAGAGCGGATCAAAGCCATGGGCATCAGTGATCAAGTCGAAAAAGCTCGAGTTCTGGCGGAAATCACCGCCAGGGAACAGCGCGAATACCAAACCGCTTTACGGCTCGAGCTGCAAAAACGCCTCAAGCGCCTGCAAATCACCTCCATCACGGTTGGGAAATTCGAAAGCAAAGAAAAACTCACTGCCCTGCAAAAACAAGAATACCAACGGGTGCGAGACAATCTCGAGGAACAAAAACAACGCTTGGCTAAAGATCCTCACTGGACCCATGGCTCGGAAGTGCTCGAGCAACCCGACCAGATTCTGTTTGATCCCTTGGAAAACCGGGTGTTCCGTATGGGCCAACACTATAGCTACGAAAATCTACGGGTGCGCCTGATTTCGTGGGATAAGGAAAAAATCAAACTTTTCAATACCCAAGAGAAAAAAATGGCTTGTTACAGCCACTTTATTCTGGGCAAGCTCGAGGACGACACTCCCGAGATTCGCATTCGCAACCACTTTAAATCACATAACAGCCTGCCTGATTACGTTCATACGGAAGATCAGCCTCTGATTGCACAACTTTTCTTCGAAAAGCACCTCGAGCTGGGTCTAGAAGTTCCCAGCCACCAACTCTTGGTCTGGCGAGATCAGCGGGTACAATTTTTGCACCCCAGCCAGATCTTTTGTGCACAGGAAATCCTCTTCACTTGGCACCCCTTCGCTGGTGCGTTAGACACTTATCTCGAGTCCGTGGAAGAGGAGTGGGCGGAAATCCTACATAAACATGTGCGTGCTCTCTATATCGATGAGTTGACCCCGCACTATCTGGCTAAACACATTCTGGGTTACCAAATGGAGTGGAACCCCGACAACCAAAGATACCGTTTTAGAAACGCTTAAAACAAAAAAGTTGTCCCAAGAAGTCTTTTCCTTAGCCCTCGAGTATTAAGGAAATATAAAGACGATCTTGGGATAATTTTTTTCAGGCGTTTCCAGAATATAACTATAGGAACCGCACCCTAAATAAAGGCAAAACAGGAAAAGCCACTCAAACGCTCAAAAATATGATCCGCCTGCTCGAGTAACCCTTAAAGAAACCCCCTAATTGTAATATGAGAATAATTTTAAAGTTAGCAAATTACTTAGGGGTTGACTATTTGGATTTTTCTTTTTTCTCTTTTCGGGTCATTTCAAATTCGCTTTCTAAATATACAAGCACTCTCTCGATATTTTTATATATTGGCATTTCGTTAGCACCCAGAGCATAGTGACCACTCAGTAACTCTTCATCATCCAATAAGCTCATTGGTTCCCGCACGTAATCTGAAATACCTTTAAATTTTCTCACAACTCCATCTTTTTTTATAAATCTAACTGGATAATTAAAAAATCTCCCTTCCTCAGGATAACCGCCGTGCATGGTGGCACTAAACTGATTATAGACTCTACTAAGAATTTTTTCTATTTCTATGAGTAGTTGTCGTCTCTCTTCATCCATAAATCTCCTATTGAAAAGTGCTTGAAGTTGGTTTACTTACTGGCGAGAGCGAAAATCTAAGAAGGTACAAGTATTTTACTCTTTGGACTTTGATTACTGATGCTGCCCCACCATACCTAAAAAGATAGCAAGGGTATAATTTGCGCTTAGGCAACATGCACAGTGAGACACTCGAGGGATGAATCAGCGCATTGCTAGAGGATAAGCAGGCAGTGGAAATTTTCGACTTTTTATCATACTAATACTTAGGACTTACGCGAAACGGTCTGGAGGATGCAAAATTTGAGGATGGGCAGACCTCGAAAAGTGACCCGAAAACGATACTGCGAATTCTTGATGGCTACCCCAGTCAACCGAACCCAAACCTATTTCGCTGACCACTGCGATGATTTTGCCCATGATGCCATCAATCGATATTTGAAAGCAGATCGTGTCACCTCTGCTCAGGTTTGGGAAGCTGCTCGTCCACACCTCGAGTTGAGTCATGAGGGTTATTTAATCTTCGATGACAGCGTGATGGATAAAAGTCATTCTCGTCAGATCAATGTGGCTCGTCAGCAGTGGAGCGGCAATGAGAAACGAACGATTCGAGGGATTGGGGTGGTGACGTGTGTTTATGTCAACCCAGATAGCAAGAAGTTTTGGATTGTAGATTACCGTATCTTTGCGCCAAATCAAGATGGGAAAACCAAGATTGAACATGTTCATGAAATGTTGAAGCGTGCTTTAGAGCGGTGTGCAGTGGGTGAATTCAAATTCCAAAC
>JANYFS010000149.1 GCA_025359705.1 Deinococcales bacterium
CTAAATCTGACAGCGACCAACGGGAGTAGGGGCGGCCCAGCCCGTGAGTGGCCCGTCCCATGAGCGACCAAGCCCGTGAGGTGCTGCTGTAAGGTCAAGACAGGTGACGCAGTTGGGCCAAGACAGGTGACGCAGTTGGGCCAAGACAGGTGACGCAGTTGGGCCAAAAGACCGCGCGAAGTGCTACTCTTCCCGCACCACCCCACTCGAGCCACGTACAATCAACTGGGTTTGGATTTGCACCGTGTGCAAGGGTGTGCCGCCCAAAAACTCGAGCAGAATCTTTGCCGCAGCGTGTCCAATGTCGCGGATCGGTTGGCGCACGGTACTCAGCGAGGGGGTGACTTGGCGTGAAAAGGGTAAATCGTCGTAACCTACCACACTCACATCGTGGGGAACCCGCATTCCCACATCCTCGAGGGCTTTGATGGTTCCCAGAGCCATTTCGTCGGAGGAGGCAAACACCGCCGTGAACTCCACTCCACGCTCGAGCAAACGCCGTGTGGCGCGGTAGGCATCCAGATCGCTGAAATTCCCGTCTGTGACCAATTCGGGATCATAGGGTAGGTTCGCCGCCTCGAGGCCCGCGCGGTAGGCTTGCAAGCGCACTAAGGGTTCCTCCCCCGAGGGTGGGCCGCCCATATGCATGATTTTGCGGTGTCCCAGATGGGTTAAATGCTTCATGGCCTCGAGGATGCCGGTTTGTTGCACCACTTCCACCGCACCGCAATCGGTAAAGGGTTGCCCCACCACTACTGTAGGGATATTTTTTTCCAGCAAAATGCGCGGGCGGGAGTCATCTACATGCATTCCTGGCACGATAAAAGCCAGGCATTCGTCGGTGGCAGGATCTTCGGTGGGATCGATGACTCGCACCACATAACCGCGTGCCACAAAGGTTTCCTGGATGGAATCCAAAAGATAGCTGTAATAGGGGCGACGCAAAGCACCCTCGGCGGAGGCTACCCCAATCATTTGGGTGGTTCCGCGTGCCAGCCGTTGTGCGCCGTGGTCGGGAACAAAACCCGTTTGCTGCACAATCCGCATCACATTGGCGCGGGTCTCTTCCGCCACCCTCGAGCGCCCATTCAGCGCCCTCGAGACAGTTCCTGTGGACACCCCAGCAAGGCGGGCAATTTCGGCGATGGTCATTTTTTTGTTCGATTGGGTCATGGGTTTGGGTTTTTATGGGGAATGCTCGAGGGGAATGCTCGAGGAGAACGTTTTAGAGACACTAACTTGAAAGACCACTGTACAAGGTTTTTACGATTTTTATCCAGAAAACACCTTCAAATAACTTCACAGCACCTGCCTCGAGACTAAAAAACCAATCTTTTGTAGGGATGGGCCGGTGGCTCGTCCTCCAACTTGAAGGATCATTTGCAAAGAAAGCCGTCGAGCTAGTTTGCGTAACCCTTGCGTAACCCCTGTGTATGCCTGCGTAACATCTGCGTAACGGGTTTCGCACCCTCGGGAAAAGCAAGATCCAGACGCGTTTGTTTTGTGCAAACGATAACGCAGATGTTGACATTATACCGTTTGAGTGCTAAAAATAATACAAGCAATCGCAAACGCAAATCGACATGTGATCCGCAGCACTCCCTCGAGGGTATCTCAAATACCCTGTAAATACGCTGTAACAATCTTGCAAAAATCCTGCACATTTCTCTCGAGCGGGTTTCGGCAACCATGTTTCGGTGATCATGTTTTGAAGACACGTTTTAAAGACATCACAAGCGATCTGCGCTGGAGGTTTTTTATGAAGCACACCAACCAAACTCGAGCCAATACCTTCAAAACCGCGTTTTTGTTTTCCAGCATGGTTTTAACCGTAGGATTGATCGGCCTCTCGAGCGGAGCCGTGGCCCAAGATGCCAAAGCCGCCGCCCTCAGTGCCGCAGGCAGCACCAAAGGTGGCAAAGTTAGTGTTTTGGCAGTGTGGGGCGGTAACGAGCTGGAGAACTTCCGCGCTGTGGTCAAGCCTTTCGAGGAGGCCACGGGCATTAAAGTGGAATACGAAGGAACCCGCGACATCAACGCGATTTTGACCACTCGAGTGCAGGGTGGAAATGCCCCCGACATCGCACTTTTGCCTGGCCCTGGTCAGCTCGAGCAATTTGCTTTGAATGGTAAAGTGGTTCCGCTGAATATGCCCAGTGTCAAGCGTGACTATGCCAAAGGCTGGATCGATTTGGCGACCTTTGATGGTAAGTTGTATGGGGTTTTTACAGGTGTTTCGGGTAAGGGTTTAATTTGGTACAACACCAAGCAATACGCTGGCCCCAAAGAACCCAAAACATGGGCTGAGCTGAGCAAATGGACAGATGCTCAAGCCGCAGTGGGTAAAACTCCGTGGTGTATCGGTATTGAAAGCGGGGCCGCCAGTGGATGGGCTGCCACCGACTGGGTAGAAAACATTTTGCTGCGTCAAAGTGGCCCCAAAGCCTATGACCAGTGGTACAACGGTAAATTACCTTGGACTTCTCCAGAAGTCAAAGCGGCATTCCAAGTCTACGGAGCTATTGCAGGTGATCCCAAAAAAGTATTCGGTGGCCCTACCAACGTACTCACCACCAATTTTGGTAATGCGGGAACCCCGCTATTTACCAACCCGCCCCAATGCTCCTTGCTCCAACAAGCCAGCTTCATTGCCGACTTCTTTGTCAAAAATACCCCAGGTCTTAAACCGGTAGAGGACTTTAATTTCTTTGGTTTCCCCGACATCAATCCCAAATACAGCGGGTCGGTAGAAGCCTCGGGTGATATTTTGGGCATGTTCAAAGATACTCCCCAAGCCCGCGCCCTACTGAATTATTTGACCACTCCAGAAGCCCAAACCATTTGGGTTAAAACGGGCCAAATTATTTCGGCAAACAAAAAAGTAAAAGCCGATGCCTATCCCAACCCGCTCGCCGCTCGAGCCTCCAAAATCTTGGCCTCTGCCAAAGTGGTGCGCTTCGATGCTTCGGATCTGATGCCTTCGGCAATGAACTCGGCCTTTTGGAAGTCTTTGCTGGACTATACACAAAATCCTGGCAATTTGGATGTAATCTTGGCGGGCTTGGACAACGTTCGCAAAGATTCTTACAAATAATCTTTGAAATATTAATCATTTGAACTGATTAATATTTCAACCTCGAGGGTAATATGTGGGCGGTATTCGGTTTAGAATCCCCATTTTGCCCTCGAGTGTTTTTCAGCTAAAAGATACAGCTTAAAAGATACAGCTTAAAAGACACAGCTTAAAAGACACAGCTTAAGAAAGTAAAGGAACCTTTGTATGAACCATATTGTGATGTTGCTCCTCGCTTCAGTTAGTATTCCCTTGGCTTTAATCGGCTACTTGGCCCTTGGTGAAGGGTTTTTATCCCGTTTAGCCAAAAATACGGCCCACCGTGTTCGTCCTTGGATCTGGATTGCACCCGCACTTATTTTGCTCTGCGTATTTTTGGTTTATCCCACCCTCAGCACCGCCCTCTCGAGCTTTAAAGATGCTACGGGGGATCTATTTGTAGGACTTGCCAACTATAAATTCATTTTTACCAATCCCGACACTTTGGCTTCCATGAAAAACAACCTACTGTGGTTGGTATTCTTTACAGTGGGCAGTGTGTTATTTGGCTTGATCACTGCTATTCTTGCAGACCGTGTGCGCTATGGCGGCGTGGTCAAAACCGTGATGTTTATGCCTATGGCAATTTCTAATGTGGCAGCGGGGGTAATTTGGAAGTTTATGTATGACTACCGCCCTGCGGGTTTACCCCAAACAGGCACAGTCAATGCAGTACTGAGTAGTGTGGTTCCAGGCTTTGAGCCGATTGCCTGGTTAATCCAACCTGCTACCAACAATGGCGCTTTAATTTTTGTAGGGGTCTGGATGGTGGTGGGTTTTTGTACGGTGATTCTTTCGGCGGGTTTGCGAAACATATCCGAAGAAGTCCTCGAGGCTGCCAAGATAGACGGCGCAACAGATTGGCAAACCTTTCGCTCCATCACTTTGCCCCTATTGATGCCCACAGTTTTGGTTGTGGCGACCACAATGGTAATCAATGCTCTGAAAATCTTTGACATTGTTTATGTGATGACCAACGGAAACTACAATACCGATGTGATTGCCAATCAAATGTACAAGCAGCTCTTTGTGACCCAGCATTCAGGACAAGCCAGCGCCATTGCGATTATTTTGCTGATTGCGATTGCTCCTGTCATGGTGGTTAATATTCGCCGCTACCGCGAGCAAATGGGAAGTGCCGCATGACCAGCCCTAGAATTATTGTCCGCCAAGCCGAAAAAGCCAAAAATAATGCTAAGACTCGAGCGGTTCTCTCGAGCATTCCCCTACATGTGGTTTTGCTGGTTATTGCCTCGCTATGGTTTATTCCTGCACTGGGTTTGTTGGTCAGCTCCTTCAGACCCCCCGATGCCATTGCCAATTCGGGTTGGTGGACGGCCCTTTCGGGTTCATTCACCTTAGAAAACTACCAAAATGTTCTACAACATAATGATTTGGGACAAGCCTTTTTAAACAGCGTGCTAGTCACTGTGCCTACCACCATCATGACCTTGCTGATCGCCTCGATCACTGCATTCGCTTTTGCTTGGATGAAATTTGCAGGCCGTGACTTGATGTTTTATATCATTGTGGGCCTGTTGGTGGTTCCAATCCAAATGACCATGGTTCCCGTGCTGAAAATGTTTACCAGTTTGGGCATAACCGGTACCTTTCCTGCTATTTGGCTGGCTCATACTGGGTACGGTTTGCCCTTTGCAATTTATTTGCTGCGGGCTTTCTTTTCCGAATTGCTCAAAGAAATGCTAGAAAGTGCCGAAATTGACGGGGCCTCGCCCTTGGTGATCTTTTTGAGACTTGTTTTACCCACTTCGGTTTCGGCCTTGGCCTCCTTGGGAATTTTTCAGTTTTTGTGGGTCTGGAATGACCTGCTGATTGCCCTGATCTATTTGGGCGGACAACCCAGTGTGGCTCCACTTACCGTGATGGTTAGTAACTTGGTAAATCAATATGGTCAGGGCTGGCAACTCTTAACCGCTGCGGCATTCTTATCGATGATCTTACCTTTGATGGTCTTTTTCAGCCTACAGCGCTATTTTGTGCGGGGAATTTTGGCAGGATCGGTTAAAGGATGAGGGTAAGAGGGTAAAAGATTACGTTTTACTAAGAGTAAAAAGACTAGAGGGCGAGAAAAAGATTAAAGTATAATCTTTAATTTAGAAGTGCAATTTTACTAAAAAACCCCTCGAGGCACCTAATCTTTGACGAAAAACGAAAAATGAGCCAACAATCAAAGGAGTAAGTCCATTGAATAAGATCGCACAACATCATAAGGAACCGCATCAGGGGCAGGCTAATATGCTGAAAACGGTGCTGACTCATGGGCCGCTTTTTGAAGCGGTGCAGCGCTCGAGGTTGTTTGCGGACAGCAAAAGTTTTGTGGATGCCGAATTGCGCTCGAGTGCCGATACCATCGAGGCCGAGTTTCGGGGGTTGCTGTCCAACTTTGTGGAAAAGCATTTTCGGGTGGCGGAACTGGAGCCTGAAACCCCAAATTCCACCCTGCCCCCAGCCATACCCTCGAGTGACAACTCGAGCGGAACCCAACCCCTCGAGCAACATATCGATGCGCTGTGGAGCAAGCTCGAGCGGCCCCCCTTGCCCCAACCCAAAGACGGATCGAGCCTGCTGGCTTTGCCCGCGCCCTACATTGTCCCAGGCGGACGGTTCCGCGAATTGTATTACTGGGACACCTATTTCTCCGCTTTGGGGCTGCGGTTAATCAAACGTCACGATCTGATTTTGGGACTGGCCCAAAACTTTGCCGATCTGATCGAACGCTATGGCTTTATCCCCAACGGCAACCGCAGTTATTTTCTGTCCCGCTCGCAGCCACCCTTTTTTGTATGCCTGCTGGAAATGCTCGAGCAGGATTTGGGATTTATGGCGATTGTGCCGTTTTTACCCGCCCTCGAGAAGGAATACGCTTTTTGGATGCGCCAAGGGGAACACGCCGTGCGCCTGCCCGACGGCGAAGTGCTGAACCGCTATTGGGACAGCCAAAATATCCCTCGAGCGGAATCTTTTGCAGAAGACCTCGAGCTGAGCTTGAGTCACCCCGAAAACCCTGCCCTCTGCCGAGAACGCCGCGCAGGAGCGGAAAGTGGTTGGGATTTTAGCGGGCGTTGGAACCGCATTCCCGCATTGCCCCAAACCATTCGCACCACCGAGCTGGCCCCGATTGATTTGAATAGTGTGCTGTATCAAATGGAAACCGTTTTGGGCCGTTGGTTGGATAACCCGATCTATAGCTACGCCGCCAAAGCCCGCCAAACCACCTTGCTCGAGCAGTGTTACGACCCCGCTCAGGGCTGGTTTTTTGACCTCGAGGTGTCCAGCCACACCCACACGGGTATCTGGACTTTGGCAGGGGTATATCCGCTGTTTTTTGGCATAGCCAACCCCCAACAGGCCGCCCGCATTGCCGCCAACCTCGAGGAGCATTTTTTGCGCCCTGGTGGTCTGATTTCTACCTTGCTCGAGACGGGGGAGCAATGGGATGCGCCCAATGGCTGGGCACCTTTACAGTGGATGGCCTGTGTGGGCCTCGAGCGTTACGGTTTTTTGGAACTGGCTCGAGAAATTGCCATACGTTTTGTGGAATTGGCTCGTGTAGTGTGGCAGCGCACAGGCAAGTTGATGGAAAAATACAACGTAGTGGACACCTATTTGGAAGCGGGCGGCGGCGAATATACTGCCCAAGATGGTTTTGGTTGGACAAATGGTGTGGTGAGGGCGTTGATTGATCGTTATCATTTGGTATAAAAAAAACCACCCTCGAGCGAAACTGGGGTGGGATAAAACGAAAAATTCGGCCCCGTGTACTTCTAGGCCGATTGATTGAAATAAGTATATCCCACTATGCAGTCGCCGTCAAGTTTATGCACTCGGGGGATTTTTCCTCGAGCCACACAGCATAAATAGATTTAATAGATATAGATTTTCTGAGAAGTTTTTTCTTGAATACCAAACCAAACCCACAAAGGATCAGAGATACCCCCTGACACATCGTCTCAAGTCGGTTCGGTTGGAACATACTTTAAAGGTACTGCACAGCTTGTGGAAAAACAACGGTTCAAGAGCAGAACTCGCCAGACAACTTAATCTCTCTCGTTCAGCAATTTCTTCGATTATTTCTGAGTTGCTTGAGGTGGGTTTGGTTGCCGAAGCGGGTGGGTTTACTGGATCTTCGCTGCACTTTGCTCGGTTGTGGGAGCTGGCCCAAAATGGTGATCCTCGAGCGGTAGAGCTGTGGCTCGAGTTTGGACGATATTTGGGGGTGGCAATCTCGAGCATGTTGAATGTGTATAACCCTGCGGTGCTGCTGATTGGGGGAGAAATAACCGTTGGTAGGCCTTGGCTACAACACAGCCTCGAGCTAGAAATTGAGTGTCGCACACTTTGGATCAACCGTCGGGATGTGCATATAGCGTTCTCAAGTTTGGGGCAGAATGTGACTTTGTTGGGTGCGAGCATGATACTGATAGGTGAACTGTTCACCCCTTTTTGGATCGAGCATCTGTATGGATATAGCAAAAAAACTATCCCTAATAAGGTAGTGGGGATGGTTTTTTAACCTTCGAGGTAATCTTAAGTGGGTATTAGGCGCAAAGAGGGAATTTACCCCCTTAAGAAAAGATTCACAACTTCCTCGAGGGTTTGGTGCCTTCGCTGGAGGGGAAATCGGTAATTTTCGCTCGAGCAGAGGTAAAGCAATCGCAATCCATCTTCTCCCACGCATACGCGACACGGGCAGCGGAACAACACCGTCACAGCGGCTCAGTTG
>JANYFS010000193.1 GCA_025359705.1 Deinococcales bacterium
TACAGCTCAAGCATTTCTCGGTGCATACGGGATATTCTACTCCAACACCCCTTCGCCTGGAAACCGTCCTAAAACCTCGAGTTTGTAATCTTGCGTTTTCGTTAGTAATCGTTGGTTTTTAAATCGCGTAAGGTCAGTTAATCATATTGCCAACAATTTCAAACTCCATCAATCCTCACCCTCGAGCCGAGCCACAATCTTCTTTGCCACCTCGCCAATAATTGCGGCGTAGGTAGGGTAGGCAAAGCGTACCCCTGCCAAAATATGTACGCTCGAGTGGGCTGCCATCGCAGTTGCCACGGCTTGCATCACCTCCACCGCATTTTCCCCGATGGCATGAGCGCCCAGAATAGTGCCGCTGCTTTTTTCCACAATCAGTTTCAAAAAACCCACGGTGCGGTGGTCGATAATCGCCCGCTCGAGGTCGCTGTAATGCACTTTGGCAGCCACAAAATCCAGTCCCGTATCCCGCGCCCGTGCCTCGGTGATGCCCACCCCCGCATGATCGGGATCGGTGAAGCCGCCGCTGGGTAAAAGGTGGCGCTGGTACTCGAGGGTTGTACCTAAAACCGCATTGTATGCGGCTGTTTCCGCCTCGAAATTGGCCCCTTGCACCAACATGTCTTGACCGTTGGCATCGCCCGCCACAAAAATATGCGGCACACTGGTTTGCAAAAAAGCATTGGTGGCAATAAAACCCCGCTCGAGCTGTACCCCCGCTACCTCGAGATTTAAACCCTCGAGCGCCGCAGGCCAGCCCACCGCCAGAATGATGGCCTCCACCTCGAGCGTGTGATTTTTCCCGTCGCTCGAGTAGATCAGTCTTTTGTGATCATTGGGCAGCAGTTCAATCCGCGAGGGGCCAGAAATTCCCGTGATCACCTGCACCCCTGCCCGCTCGAAGCCCTCGCGCAGCGCCCGTGCCACATCGCCGTCGGCGGGGGGCAGAATGTTGGGGGCCATCTCCAGCAGTGTGACCTGTACGCCAAAGGCATTCAGGATGGTGGTGATTTGCACCCCTGTGTAACCACTGCCCACGATGGCAACCGAAGCGGGCAGCCGCTCGAGGGTGATCAGTTCTTGGGGCATCAGGGCATGTTCGGCCCCAGGCAGTTCGGGGCGGCGGGCTTTGCCCCCAATGCACAAAATGATGGTGTCGGCAGTCAGTTCGCGCCCACTATCGGCAAGCCGCACACGGTGAGCATCCACAAAGGTCGCGGCCCCCTCGAGGAATACGGTTCCGCCCAAGTCAGTGACTTTATCTTGAATCCGCTTCATGTTTTGCACGTCCGAAATGACCTGACGCACTCGAGCCACCGTTTTTTTCCACTCGAGGGCAGGAGTATTCACCTGAATACCGTACCAATCCGCTGCCCGAATATCCCGCAGCAGCCGCGCGGTAATGGCAAGCACTCGAGTTGGAACACAACCAGTATGGGTGCAGGTTCCACCCACACGGCGCTTATCCACCAAGGCCACTCGAGCGCCCAATTGCGCCGCCTTCAGCGCTGCCGCCGCCCCCGCTGGGCCTGCTCCAATGATCAGTACATCGAAATGAGGGTTCATAGTAAGACTCGCTGTGGGACTCGCTCGAGGGGGAAGTTCATGGGGTTCAGTTTAGCAGTGGAGCTAAATTAAAGTCCGACGTTGACCTCGAGCGCTCGGTCATCCAGCGTAATCAGCAAGTGATCGGGCGCAGTCCACTGCAAAGAACGTGAGAGCTTCCATCTACGGCTCCAAACAATTTGAGTGGGGTGCGAATCTCGATTGGCTCGAGTCACCGCCACACATTCACTCCGCAACCAACCCCAACCACATCCGCCAAAAGAAGAGGTTGCAATGGCAGTTCCATCGGTATTCCACTCGAGTGCGACAATATATCTCTCGAGCGGTTTGGCGCGCCATTTTTCTAAACCACTAGCCACGTCCCAAACAACAAGCATTCCATCCTCATAACCAACAGCCAATAAGGTTCCATCAGGGCTAAATTTTGAATTCATTACACCTCGTGAGTCTTTAGAATCATCTTTGCGCTGTAAAATCACAGGAGCGTTTTTTGGCGCGTCTGAATTTATAATTTGAACACCTTCACCAGGAGTGTCTGAGATACCTCAGTACCCGACACAGAGCGAAAAGAATGTCTGGAACAGCCTGAACAGTGGTGCTATCCGATACCATTTTATGAGTTCATCCATTCC
>JANYFS010000194.1 GCA_025359705.1 Deinococcales bacterium
TACAGCTCAAGCATTTCTCGGTGCATACGGGATATTCTACTCCAACACCCCTTCGCCTGGAAACCGTCCTAAAACCTCGAGTTTGTAATCTTGCGTTTTCGTTAGTAATCGTTGGTTTTTAAATCGCGTAAGGTCAGATAATTAGACATAATTCTAGTTCATCCAAACAAAAAAGGGGCCGAAGCCCCTGATGATTACCGCTCGAGTTATTCTTCGTCTTCCTCGTCCATATCTTCGCCGTGAACATGACCGTGTTGCAGTTCTTCTGGGGTCGCGTCGCGGATGGTGCGAACGGTGACTTGGAAGTGCAAGGTTTTGCCGGCTAAATCGGAATTAAAGTCCACCGAAACTTCGTCGTCCTCGAGCGAAGTAACCCGAAAAGGGATCACGCTGCCGTCGGCATTTTCGGCATAGTAGGTTTCGCCCACTTCGATGTCGTCTTCAAAGTCGGCCCTCGAGAGCTGTTGGATGTTGTCGGCATCGTACTCGCCGTAACCTTCCTCGGGAGAAACCGTGACGCTGAACGAATCGCCCACCTGCTTGCCCTCGAGCGACTTTTCTAAGCCCACGATGATGTTCTGTGCGCCGTGCAAGTAGGGTAAAGGATGCCCTTCTTCGCTCTGGTCTACGATGGCCCCGTCTACGGTCAAGACATAATCAATTTCAACCACTTTGTCTACTGCAATCTTCATAAACACTCCTTGTCGGCTATTTTCGCCTGCTATCGCCTGTTGTAGCCTATTTTACACGTACCAACATACCTTGGCCTGTTCAGTTTCCCTGAATTTGTTCCCACATTATAGGCACAAGCAAGTAAAATCAACTCATGTTGAATGCCTGTGTTTTGATGTTCGTTCCCAATGCTCAAAGTAATGAATTTCTCGAGCGGAGTTTGGCAGCACTCGAGGCGGCCCTTTCCCCGATGGGAGCCGAACTGACCGAACGCAAATGGATTCCCGAAGAATCCGCCATTCTGAAAAAAGAGATTCGGGTGGCCTGCGACCAACGCGGTTTCGATATGCTGTTTACTTTGGGTGGCTTGGGTATTAGCTTGCGTGACCGCGTACCCGAATGCACCGCCGAACTGCTCGAGCGAGATATGCCAGGAGTTGCCGAACTCATTCGCCTATCTGCTATGCAAAAATCCCGCCTTGCCGCCCTCTCGAGGGGAAAAGTGGGAATGCGAAATGCCACTCTGATCATCAACTTGGGCAGTGGAGAAGCCGCAGTCCTCGAGGCCATTGCCGCAGTTGGCCCACTATTTCCCTATATTTTTGAAGGAAAAGCGAACCCTTGGGTTTAGAGCAGTTGTGCGTTATTCGTTAAGGCGTGATTATGTATATCGTGTTTCAGACAAATAAATCATTCTTTAAACAGATCGATTATCCGTTAATTATTTTGACAAACGCTCTAAATAGATTTGAATACACAATAAAGAATGGGGTCACTTTTTAAGTTTACCCCATTCTTCGTTCAACTTTACAAAATTCTACATAAAATTCTACAGAACGTGCAATACATTATTTGCACGCATAACGTTTCAGCTTAGCCGTGCCTCGAGGTATTCCCGTTCACCTAAAATAATCCGCTCCACTTGGGCGATATTTTTAGGAAATTCTTTGCCACGGTTGATAAAATGCGTGTCGTAGCGACCCACTTCAAAATGTTCCACCACCACTGCTACGGCGCGTTGCACATCAAAACTTTGTACCGAAAAAATGTCCACATGCACAAAACTGCGCTCTGGGAAAGTGTGAATGGAAATGTGTGATTCGGCGATCATCACTACCCCACTGATTCCACGGTCTTGGGAAGTCAGACCCTCGAGTTGGGAAATATGCGGAGCCAGCACAATGGTCATCTCGAGTTCTTGGGTCAAACGCTCGAGCGCTTGATGTACTGCTTGGGGGTTGTTCAAGATCTCCGAATTCGCATGATGCCCTTCGATAATTAAATGGGAGCCAAAGCCGAAAAGTTCCACCTTGCCCTCCTTTCCTCGCATCTACTCTAGGACCACACTCGAGCGGAACATCAGCCAGATTGTGTTGGAATATTGCGAGGTGTGCCTGCTTTTTTGAGACCAAGGCACGTCCGAAGGACAATTCTACACGTTCATTTTTACAAGTCAAGATTGCATCGCACAACTTGAATATTTTACGTGCTTAACATTTATCCGAGTGATGTATTTTGATTGCCTACTAAACTATTGCCGCAATCACAACTCGAGCGGAATTCTATTTCAGTCTCAAAAATCGGTATATTGCCCAGAAGAATATTTTTTTGAGATCCCTCGAGCAGATAGTTTGTTGAATTTTTCACAAATGATTGATATTTTTGAACCGCATTATGCTGGTTAGCATACGGTACGAATTCTTACACAACTGAGCCGTACCTGAAATGTCACTGAGATAGGGTGCTGAAGCGCTGTCCCATACTCGATGTGTGCTAAGCTGAAAGATGTTTAACCTGAGTTAAGGATTTTTGCAGGATGGCTCGAGCGGAGTGTTTGGTCTGTGTGTGGTTTAGTTTTGGCCCAGTTTTGAGTTTCGCTCGAGCGGTAATGGTCTCGAACTGCCTTCACATTAGACTCGAGCCGCACCAACAAGATTGCTATACTGGGTTCTCGAGCGTAGGTTTTCGGTAGGGGTTTGTAGTACAGGTTTACAATACGGGTTTTCTGCATAGGGAGGGTCAATGTTATACAAAGGTAAGGAGGGCCAGTGGGCCTTTTTTCTACACCGATTTTCAGGTTTAGCAATTTTGTTCTATCTGTTGTTGCATGTCTTTAGCATCTCGGCACTGGCAATCAGCGACGATTTCTATAGCAAAATCCACGAACTTTATGGTTTGGCAGGCTTTAAAATAGGTCTGGTGTTTGTGGCTGCGGGGGTAATGTATCACGCGCTAAATGGTCTGCGAATCATTTGCATGGATTTGTTTGGCTGGGGAGTGCGTTTTCAGCGTGAGCTTTGGTATGGAACCCTGTTTATTTCGGGGTTGGCTTCGCTACTGACTTTGGTACTGACCATCCAACGCATATTGGCGGGTGAATAACCATGATTCGAGCCAAACGTTATGAAGACGCTCGCGCACAAGCCAAATCCAACCCAGAGTTAGCGTGGTGGGTTTTTATGCGGGTCTCGGGGCTGGTGTTGGTCTTTTTGGTTTTGGGCCATATTTACATGACCCTAATTCAACAGGCCGATAGTGCTTCGGGCGCTCCACAAACCATCATCGATAAACTGAGCCAACCAGTTTGGAAACTCTACGACTGGTTGATCTTAATTCTGGCAGGGCTACACGGTCTTAACGGGGCGCGGTATTCTCTCGAGGATTATATCCCTGATAAGGCCAAGCGTTTTTGGGCCAAAATACTACTTTATACTGTAGCGGGTGCGATTTTTATTTGGGGAACGGTGGGTTTGTTTACGTTGCAGCCTCATGTGGTTCAAGCTCAAGCGCTTGCAACTCCATAAATACGTTGAGGCGTGCGTGACAAATAATGTGCGCTCGAGACTGCCTCGAGAACTTAATGCTTAAGCACTTCTTTTAATATACCCTCGAGGTTCCCACACGAGATCTCTAACAGAGATTTCCAACAGAGGTTTTCATGGCAATAACACACAGATACGATGTGCTGGTGGTGGGTGCGGGCGGCTCGGGTTTGATGGCTGCGCTGTACGCTGCCAAAAATAAGAATGTTTCGGTGGCGGTGATCAGCAAGCTATACCCCACCCGCTCACACACGGGCGCGGCGCAAGGCGGGGTGGGCGCGGCCTTGGGTAATGTTTCGGAAGACCATTGGGAATGGCATATGTTCGACACCATCAAAGGTGGGGACTATTTAACCGACCAAGATGCTGCCGAGGTTTTTTCCAAAGATGTGATCGAGGCAGTGTACGAACTCGAGCATATGGGTTTGCCGTTCTCGAGGCTGCCCAACGGCAAAATCGCCCAGCGCAAGTTTGGTGGACACACAAGGGAGTTTGGTAAAGCTCCTGTGGAACGGGCTTGCTACGCGGTAGACCGCACAGGACACATGATTTTGCAGACCCTCTATCAACAAAACGTTAAAGAGGGAACCATGTTCTTCAACGAGTTCCAGGTTTTGGACTTGATTATTGAAGAAGGGGTTTGCCGTGGTGTGGTGGCCTATGAGCTGAAAAGCGGTGAGCTGCACGTGTTCCATGCCAAATCGGTGGTGCTGGCGGCGGGGGGTTATGGTCGGGTGTTTAAAATCACCTCCAATGCCTTGTCGCTGACCGGCGATCTGATGAGCATTTATTACCGCAAGGGTTTGCCCCTCGAGGATCTGGAGTTCTACCAATTCCACCCCACGGGCATTGCCAAACTGGGTATTTTGATCACCGAAGGCGCACGCGGCGAGGGCGGAATTCTGCGGAATAACTCGGGTGAACGCTTTATGGAACGCTACGCACCGACCATCAAAGATTTGGCTCCGCGCGATATGGTCTCGAGGGCGATTATCAACGAGATCCGCGAAGGGCGGGGCATTGGGCGCGAAAAAGATGCCATTTTCTTGGATCTGACCCACTTGCCCAAAGAGATCATCGAGGGGCGTTTGCCCGATATCACCGACTTTTCCCGCACCTATCTGGGCATCGACCCTGTAACCGAGTTGGTACCGATCCAGCCCACCGCGCACTATGCGATGGGTGGGGTTCCCACCACCATCGACGGCGAAGCGATTGCCGATGATGCAGGAACCACCGTGCGCGGCCTGTATGCGGCGGGGGAAGTGGCCTGTGTGAGTTTGCACGGGGCCAACCGTTTGGGAACCAACAGCTTGGGCGACCTGATTGTATTTGGTCGTCGGGCGGGGGTTGCGGCTGCCAAATACGCCGCCAGTGCCGAATTTGAAGAGATGCCCGCCGATGCTGCGCGGGACTCCAATACCCTGATTGAGCGCCTGAAAAGTGGCAATGGTAAGGAAAACACCGCTAACATCCGCAAAGAGCTGCAAAGCTCGATGATGGACAATGTGGGAATTTTCCGCACGGGCGCGGATATGGAACGCCAAGTGCAAATTGTAAAAGAGCTGCAAGCCCGTTACAAACTGGTTTCTGTCACCGACACGGGTTCCAAATACAACACCGAACTGATCGAAGCCCTCGAGCTAGGGTTCTTGCTAGACATTGCCGAAGGTATGACTGCCAGCGCCCTCAACCGCAAAGAATCACGCGGCGCACATGACCGCGCTGATTTCCCAGACCGCAACGACAAAGAATGGCTAAAACATACGATGGTCTACCGCAAAAGCGAAGGCAATGTACAGATTGGCTATAAAAAGGTTGTGTTGGGCAAGTTTGAACCCAAAGCTCGAGTGTACTGATTGGTTATTCGTTGTTCGTAAAAGATGTAGTGTCTCGAGCGTGCAAATCTCTTTAAATCCGTGATGTTTTATAAAAAGATGTTTTGTTAAGCTGGCCCTCGAGGGATAAATATATGAAGTTTAAACGTAATGAATTTTGACCTCGAGCAAGATTTTGAGTAGGTTTGAAACATACCCTTACAGAATGAATTTAAATATTTAATGCTTTAACGAAAAACGAATAGCGAACCACGCACAACAATCGTAGGAGGATGAATGACCGCAGCAACTGCCCCAACGACCATTCCTGTCATCCCAGAGATTCAAATCTGGAAAATGACGGTTAAAATCTACCGTTTCAACCCCGAAGCCGACAAAAAAGCCCATTGGCAGAGCTTTCAAATCGAAGCCGAGTCTGGGGATCGGGTGTTGGATGTACTCAATGACATCAAATGGTATCAAGACCCCACCCTGACCTTTCGCCGCTCGTGCGCCCACGGGGTTTGTGGCTCGGATGCCATGCTGATCAATGGGCGTAACCGTCTGGCCTGCAAAATTTTGATCAAAGATCTGATCAAAAACGGCGGAACCCTGACCGTAGAACCGATTCGCGGCCTGACCGTAGAGCGGGATTTGATTGTGGATATGGAACCGTTTTTTGACAGCTACCGTGCGGTATTGCCCTTTTTCATCAACGAGGATGCCCCACCTGCCGCCGAGCGCCTACAAAGCCCCGAAGACCGCGAGCGCTTTGATCATGGTACCAAGTGCATTTTGTGCGCCGCCTGCACCACCTCTTGCCCGATTTTCTGGGTCAACGGGCGCTACCTTGGCCCCGCCGCCATCGTGCAGGCCCACCGCTTTATCTTCGACTCGAGGGATAAAGGAGCCGACCAGCGCCTGGCCCAGCTCAACCAAAACACAGGGGTTTGGCGCTGCC